>JAZQDA010000090.1:0-5962 GCA_045546535.1 Clostridia bacterium
ATTTTTACAACTACGAAAGAATACAGCTAAAAACAAAACTGACTCCGCTTGAAAAACGAAGTCAGTATGTTGCTTGAAATTTAATATTTATGCCATAGGCACTCTTTTTTGTGATGTCTGTACAAATTAGGGCAGTTCAAAAATCAGTACGCTTTTTAGTTTGGCTAATTATATTTTTGATTTTTGCGAACCTGTAGGGTTAACTATACTGTAACCGACATTTACAAGATGGTCTGCAACTCTTTCAAGTCCTGATATGGTTGATGAGTAGTAAGGACTTACATCTACGCTACACTGACCTTCAGCAAGACGTGCAAAGTGTTTTGCGATGAGGTCTTTTTTCATAATGTCTACGCTCTCTTCAAGGGCGGTAAGTTCAGAAAGTCTTTCTTTACTTAAGGTTTCAAATGCTTGTTTTGAAATGTCAAACATCTTTATAACGGCACTGCGCATTTCCACAAGGCCTTTACGCCCATTTTCTGAGAATGTAACCCCTTTATCTTTCATACCAATGCCGATTTCATTGAAGTTTTCGGCGTGGTCGCCGATACGTTCAAGGTCGTTTAAAACATGGAAATATGAACCTATAATTTTTTCATCATTTCCGTCAACTACGCCGGAGAGTTTAATTAAAAACTCTGTAAGTGCGCTGTTTGTAAAATCTATAACTTCTTCGTTTTTACAAATCTTTTCGTTATATTCAAGTGAGCCAGTATCCATTGAGGTAAAACAAAGACCTATATTTTCATATACCAAAGAAATCATATATTCAATTTCTTTCTTAACCTGCATAAGTGCAACAGAGGGTGTAGTTAAAAGACGGCTATCAACAAATTTGAGAGATTTTGTTTCTTCAGTTTCTTTCTTGTCTTTTATAACTCTGCAGGAATAACTAACGAGTTGATTAACAAACGGAAGAAGAGCAACGGTTGTGGTTACGTTGAATATAACATGAAAAAGTGATACTCTCATCTGCAACGACATCGGGTCAGACCCAGGGAATGCAGATACCAAAAGATTTACAATCGGGTCTTTAAAAAGCCATATAATAGCAGCAAAAATAACTGAACCTATAACATTGAATGTGAAGTGTATGAGTGCAACCCTTTTTGAGTTAGCATTAGCACCTACAGATGCTAAAAGTGCAGTTACACAGGTACCTATATTTGCACCGAGAATGATGAAAAGTGCAAGGTCAAGAGGAAGAACACCTGTACCGACCATTGTGATAACAACACCGGTGGCTGCCGATGATGACTGGATAAGGGCTGTAAAAATAATGCCAACTAAAATAAGAAGAAGCGGGAAATCTATAACTTTGAAGATGTTTGTAAACATATCTTCAACAAGCGGATTTCCAAAAGCCTCTTCACTGCTCATAACTTCAAGACCTACAAATATAAGACCAAGACCAGATGCTAGGCTTCCTGCAAGTCTTATTTTTTCACTCTTTGAAAATCCCATCATAACTCCCGCAAAAGCAAGAATGTACATTGCCATATTAAAATAATCATTTTTAAGGGCAACGAGGACACCTGTGATGGTTGTACCGATATTTGCACCCATAATAATGGGGGTTGCCTGTATAAGTGTCATAACACCTGCATTAACAAGACCAATAACCATTACAGATGTAGCAGATGAACTTTGAATAATTGCAGTTACACCTGCACCGATGCCGACACCTGACAGTCTATTGTTACTTATTTTTTCAAGCAAACGTTTCATACCTATACCGGCGCTTTTTTCGAGCGCATCGCCCATAAAATTCATACCGACGATGAAAACGCCTACACCAGCAAGTAACCAGATTAAACTTTGAATAAGCCCGATAATATCTTGTGCTGTTAACATATTTACACTCCTTTTTTGTAGAAGAACAAGTTTATATTATATAGAATATGTGATTAAATCACATTTATTTTTCCAAGAAAATTATAACAATTAAAAAATAGAAAAGCAATATAATATTAAGATAAAATTTAACAAAAATTAGTATAAAAAAAGACACTTTTTTAAAAAAGTGTCTTTTTTTAAGCTGTTGAGCAGACTTGAACTGCCGACCTCTTCCTTACCAAGGAAGTGCTCTACCTGCTGAGCTACAACAGCACATCTCACAGATGTGTATTATAGCAAAAAAGACACACATTGTCAATAGTTTAGTACAAAAATTTAAAAGCAGAACTGAAATTCAGTTCTGCTTTTTTATTATCTGTTTAATATATATTTTGTAAGTTCAACGGGTTCAACAATTTTTCCGTCTTTATAAACTCTCATATTGCCTGATGCAATTTCGTCAATGAGAATAACTTCGTCATTGTTGTAGCCGAATTCAAACTTGATATCCCAAAGGTCAAGTCCGATTGATTTGAGGTCATCTGCTACGATTTTAGTAATAGCGAGTGTCTGTGCTTTCATGCTTTCAAACATTTCGGGTGTCATAACCCCAAGTGCTGCAAGACCTTCGCCTGTAACAAGTGGATCGCCGAGAGCATCATTTTTGAATGTGCATTCAACATAACCGCCTTCAAGTTTTGTGCCGTCAGCGATATATTCGCCGTATCTTCTTATAAAACTTCCTGTTGCAACAAGACGGCAAATAACTTCAAGTCCGTGTCCGAAAACTTTGCCGGGAAGAACTTCCATTGTAGCGTCGTCTACATTTGCACTTACATAGTGAGTTTTAATTCCTGCTTTTTTGAGAAGGTCAAAGTAATAAACTGATGTTCTTAAGTTTGCTTTACCGATACCTTCGATTTTGAGACCCACACTGTTTTCGCCGGGATCAAAAACTCCGTCTTTACCTGTGCAGTCATCTTTGAATTTAAGCATTACATTGCCGTTTTCAAGAGACAAAACATCTTTGGTTTTACCTTCGTAAACTAATTTCATACTCTTATTACTCCTTTAAAATTGGTGTAAATATCAACATACACTTATGATACATCAATGCGAGAAAAAAATCAACAGAAAATCTTCAATACTGTATATTTTCATATTATACATATGTGATAATTGTCATATTTTGTGAAATTTATTACCTTTTAAAATTCTACCTTCCCGCAAGTTCCAAAAGTGTTTTTGCTTCGCCTTTTAAAGAGGTTAGTTTATCATCATATAGAAATTCTAAAAGTAGGTATCTCTTTCCACCTAAAATATCCAGATATTTCTTCCAGTCTTTTTTTCCTTTTTCAAGAGGGAATCTTTCTACGCCCTCCCAGTAGAAAACATGCACATTCTCAGCATAAGGTAAAACTTGTTTTGCAAAATCTTCATTATATTCGACGCTCTGGTGTTGATTGGGTTGCCAGAACATTTTGAAATTCGGAGAATTAACCGCTTTCATAAGTTCAACTGCAGACTCAGGGGTATCGGGGTATGTACCCGCATGACATTCCATACAAAAATTAACATTTTCTTTTTCTGCTATTTTTGATGCCTTACGACAGATTTCAAAAAGTTCTTCTTTTTCTTCATCGGTATAACTTTCTGACCCTTTAACTCCGCACCAGAGTCTTAAAATATCTGTGCCGAGAATTTTAGCAGCCTTTATATATTCAGGCAAAAATGCGATATCATCTCTGCCGAGATAAAAATATGTACCGTATGATGAGCACTCTACGTTATATTCTTTTTGCAGATTTACGATATTTTCTAGTTTTTCTATATCAGAAAAAGGCGCATGAACATCGCTTCCCCACTCTATTGCATCAAGACCTGCTTCAGAAACTGCTTTTACAAGTTCTTCGCTGGTGTGGTTTCTGAATGAAATTGATACTAAACCGCATTTGAAATTTTCCATTGTGTTTGCTCCTTTTTAATTTACATCAGACATTTGGAGGAACGAATGTTTTTATTCCTTCAAGATGTGTATCCTGGCATATCTCTTTAAATTTCCATTTTCCGTTTTCATATTCAAGCACTGAAACCGATGCATTTGTTACCCAGCGAATATTCTTCATCTCATCTAGTCCCTGGAATTCAACAAGACTTTGCATCGCACGGATTGGTGTTGCGTGGGTGGCAATTGCTACGGTTTTATTTTCGTTTTCCTCTGCAATTTTTAAAAGAACGCTATTTATTCTCTCTGAAAGTTCTTTTACGGACTCCCCGCCTGTAGGACGGGCATTTCCCGTATCATTTCGCCACTCTTTGTAATCTTCTTTATAGGTTTCTTCAAGGTGTGTGAAACTTTTGCCCTCCCACTCACCTGCAGAAATTTCACGAAGTTTTTTCTCTTTCACAATAGGAATATCAAAAATTTCGCTTATATATTTTCCTGTAGCATATGCTCTTTGAAGGTCACTTGCATATACTTTATCTATTTTATAGTTTTCTTTCAGATATTTTGCTGTCGTTTGAGCCTGTTTATGTCCGTGCTGTGAGAGCGGTATATCATAGTTACCTGCGAAAACTTTTACTTTATTTGCCTCGCTTTCGCCATGCCGTACAAGTATGAGTGTGGTCATAACAATTCTCCTGAAAATATACTGTCTAAATATTAAAGTCTGCTAACTTAATTATATCGATTATATTGTGCAAAAAATCTCCCGGAAAGCCGGGAGATTTTTTAACTTTAATTATTATCGTTATTTTTTCCTGACTTTCTGAAAAATGCACCCAGGATCATAACTACTGCAAAAATTATGAGATAGAACAATACCGGGAATGAGAAAGTGCCGTTAGCCTTTGCTGCTATGTATGGAGTGATACCGTGTGCATAGACAGCCGCGAACACCATAAAGGCACATGCAATTATCGATATTATAGGAAGAATGAAGCGTGAGAATACTCCCATATCTTTTTCTTTTATCATCCATGCAATAAACATAGGAATATACATTGCATAGATTGTAACTATGGGAAGTTCGGATGAGTCGAAGTTGAAAACGCCAAACCAACCGCTTGTGAGATTTGCACCAAAGAAATATATGAGCCATATTGCACATACGAACAAGCCCCAGATAGAAGAGTTGGTTGTCATATTGGTGGCTTTGTCAATCTGTGAAAATGTATCGGGTCTGGGTCCGTCATTACGGGCAGCGATAGCGTACATACCGCGTGTCGCACCAACCATGAGACCGTTGAGTGTACCAAGGCAGGAAACAACAATACAGATGTTAAGAATTGCTCCTCCGATACTGCCAAAGATATTGGAAAATGCTGTTGTTGCGCCCTCTTCAATAAGTGTTTTATTGGTTGCGCCACCTGCTACACCGATAAAGTAGAAAACATATGCTAAAACGACGATTAAAGCACCTACGACAAGAGCGATAGGAAGATTTTTCTTCGGATTTTTAAGTTCTGCGTTGATAGATGTGGCAACAATCCAGCCTTCGTATGCAAAAACAGTTGCAACAATTGCCGCAAAAAGTCCGCTGCTGGAAGTTCCACCAACAGTCTCTGAAACTACTGTTGTGAAATTGGTTGTGAGTGTGCCGTTTGCAAAACCTACGATAGTACCTACAATTGCCATCAAAATAATGGGGATTAACTTGATAATTGTTGCACTGACCTGAAACTTACCTGCAAGTTTTGGCGAAAGTGCATTCATTGTATATGAAGCAATAAGGAAAAATCCTGCCAAAGCCATAACCTCTGCACTAACCATGCTCCATCCAAAAAGAACACCTAAATATCTTGCAGAAACCCACGCAAGAACTGATGTCATTCCAGGATAATAAATATTTACCAAAGCCTGAGCATTGAAAAAGAGTCGTTCTTTGTCGGCACAGTCCTTACCATCGACAAGACGATAATATGTTCCACTTCCTGACTTGGATGATAAGTCGGATCGTAGCCATGTCGTTCTGTGAGCCAAGGAGTTGTAGCTAAGTGTTGTCTTCCTAAGACCGCTTGGCCTCCGACTTTACCAAAGCCTGAGCATTGAAAAAGAGTCGTTCTTTGTCGGCACAGTCCTTACCATCGACAAGACGATAATATGTTCCACTTCCTGACTTGG
>JAZQDA010000091.1:0-4335 GCA_045546535.1 Clostridia bacterium
TAAATCAAGATTAAACGGCAGCACCGTAAAACTTGAAATAAATTCCCAATAGGAGGATAAAACCAAATGAAAAAGATTCTTGCACTTTGTTTATCTTTCGTTATGTTGCTTTCTCTTTCTACAACTGCCTTCGCCGCTGAATTTTGGGACGAATCAGCCGGAAGCGGTGAAACAACCATAACGGGACATATTTATAGTTCTTATCAGATTTCTATTCCTGCAACCATTGCATTAAACTATGAGCAAACAGAATGTATGGTAACATTAAGTCAATCAAATATTGAAAGTGGTTATGCAGTCAATGTATATTGCACTAACCTTACAAATGATAATGCAATCCGATTAGAGAAAAATAATGTTGATGGTGAAGGATTGAATTGTTATTTAAGCAATAATGAGGGTTATGCAATTACCGTTGATAATCCGCTTATTGTATCATTCCAGCAAACCGATATTGTAAACGGTGATAGTACAACTAAACCTTTTTATTTGACCTATGACAAAATGGGATTGCCGGGAGATTACAGCGGAATAATGCAATATTCCTTCTGCTGTGAGCCTGTGGAATAACCAACGCCGAAAGTAAAGCAATAATAATAAAAATTGCTCCCTATCTTTTACCGGATGGGGAGCATATTTTTTTATAACCAAATAGGCTATAAACATAAACAGAAATCAACTTACCACAAAATATAGGTGTGGTAAAATCGCTGTGGTAAACTCATTTCAATTTATGGGTATATAAAAACACCGCCACTTGAAAAAGTAACGGTGTTTATGCTTGATTCGCTCTATTTGGTCATTGTGTAATTAGTTTGTTTTATCAACTGTGGTAGATTTCTGGTAAATCAGTTACTACAAAGTGATAAATTCAAGAAAAACACAAGATATTGTGTGTTGTTTGGCTGTTTAACCACTATATATTGTGGTTTTTCAGTCCAGGGGTTTCATTGTGGGGATTATTAAAGACCCATTTTGCAAACCCTCAATTATTGGGGGTTTACCTTGATTTAAAGCCATTTTTTCAAGTTTCATCTTTACAAATCCCGCCTTATCTCGTCATATTATTACAGTGCATTGTGGTAAATTGCTGTGGTAAATTACGGGGTATCAACCGATTTTAATAATTCCTTCAAGTCTTTCAAAACTTGCTTGTTTACGAGCCGTATTAGATTCATTATAAACATCCATCGTTGTGGTAATATCAGCGTGACCCATAATTTCTTGAATCAATTTAAGGTCTGTTTCATTCTCACAAAAACGGGTGCAAAATGTATGTCTTAAAATATGTGCTGTAAAGTGAGGCAATAAAAACGGCTGGCGTTTTTCTTCCTTTGCAAGTTCTGTTTCTTTTGCGTTATAGTCCTTTGTAATGCGTTCTATCGCCCTATTAACGTTATGGGGGTTAAATACTTCACCATATCTATTAGTGAATACAAAGCCCGTGTAACCGTCAATAGAGGTCTTACAGAAAGAGCCGGTTTGCATTTGTCTTAATCTCTCTTGCATCAGTGCTTTTCTTACTTCATTAAACATCGGTATAACTCTTGTACCTGCGCTTGTTTTCGGTGTGGTTATATGGTATTCCATTTTTCCGTGTTCTTGCTGCCTATAAATCAAATTGTGATTGATATTGATAATACCATTTTGAAAATCACAATCATTCCAGCACAAACCCAGCATTTCACCGATTCGGCAACCAGTACCCAATAAACAAGTAAATAAGGGCAACCAATGATTAAAGGTTTCAGAGGTAGAAAGAAAGTTTATAAATGCTGCTTGCTCATCCTCTGTTAAAGCGTGTTTCTTTTCTCTTTCCCAATTTTCGCCCCTTTTAATTTCGGTCATAACTCCATCTGAAGGATTTTTCCTTATAATGTCATCTCTAACCGCATCTTGAAAAACAGGGTGCAAAATTGTATAGATAATTTCAACGCTATTCGGCTTGAACCCATCCCGCAAAAGTCCCTTTAAAAAGCGTTTAATATCGGTGTATTTAATATTCTTAATTGGCACGTTTCCAAACTGTGGTTGTATGTACTTCTTATACATATATTTATAGTTGGTTCGTGTGGATTGCTTCAAAACCCTTAATTCAATGTTATCAGTCCAGTAATCATCAAGTGTTAATTTAGGCTTTACAATAATTCCATCTTCCAAATCCCGCTTGACTTTCTTTGCTAACTCTCTTAAACATTCGGTTTGCCTTTTTCCGGCTGGGGTTTTGTCAGTCTCAACCAATCGCCAAGAATACACGCTTTTTAAATTGCCTTGATGGTCGTAATATCGGTATTCATACCTCCCATCTTTTTTCTGGAATTCATTATCCCGTAAAATACGCCCTTTGTTGTCTTTTCTCTTTTCACTCATTGTTTATTAGTCCTCCTTTAAGACCAATGAACCACGAAAAGAGCCACATCAAGCATTAGTATTATAGCATAGATGTTTCTCTTTTACAAGTAGTTTTCAGTGTTTTTCTAAATTATTTTTAAAGTTTTTACACGAAATCAAATATAATTAAGTTTGTCAATGTAGTTTTCAAACAGTTTTCTTTTAATCTGCGCCCTATTTCCATTCCATAGAACCCATTCAGCATCCGGAAAATCATTTGCTAAATTTCTTAATTTATGGATACCGATTCTAAAATATTCGGCTGCTTCTTCAATACTCAAAGTGTATTTTTCCCAAACGGGAATATTAAATTTTTCGTTAGTTTCCATATCGTTTCAAATCTCTCCTATTATGTTAAAAAGGGAGTATGCCCGGAATCGAGCATACCCCTTTAAAAGTATTATTATTTAATTGAAGGTGTATATGTTAATTCCACCTTGCACGGCAAAGAAAAAGTAATTCTATTTTGACGGCTTTTAATTGTGTTTCCAATCTGTAAAAACTCAAAATTAAAATCCTTTGTCAATGTCTGCTTGTGTTCGTTTGAATCGGTTTCAATAATTTGTGTATCGCCCTTAATTGTAATAGTCTCATCCACCTTGCAATTTTTAATAATTGTGGTTGTGTTGAATGTGGTATTACTGATTGTTAAATCTCCCGGACGGTCAATAACAATCTTTAAATCTGGGTAAATACAACCGATTTCATCGGAAACATCAGATAATAGAAATTCTTTCTTTTGGTCTGTTACCGTGTATCTATATGTTTGGGTCTGACCATATCCAACGGGGGAATCTGTTTCCATCGTCAGACTAATTCCAATAAGATTTTTACCAACATAAATTTTTTGTAGGTTAAAACTTGCATTATAATATTTTTCTGTATCATCCCCGCTATCCGGTACAAAGTAAAAGGGTAAATATTCCCTACGATTTAACCACCGCATAATATCACGGAATTCATCAGAGGTAATAACCATTTCTTTACCTTTGTAAATATGGGGATTTTTGCAGATTTCAAAAGTGGTAGTATAGCAAGTATCATACTTTGCGTTTGCTAATGTATAACTTTTGCCCGTGCTTTTTACTCTTTTGTTAAAGGTGAGTTTTACACCCTCTGCAACGCTTTTACCCTTGTTTGAGGATGTTATATAACCAATGATAAAACCATAATCAGATAAATATTGATTATCATAAAAGAAATCAATCATTGTTTACACATCCTTTCTTTTATAGTCAAAGCTGGGATTATATTTTCTCAAATATTCTTTGCCTACTATCCTATCAACGGTCATAGCGTGTATAAATTTTTCAAAGTTTTTATCATACTTTGCCCGATTCATCAAAGCACTGTAATTATAAGCATCTCTATTAGCCGTATAAGTTTTAACCTTTTGTGCAAACCTTGCCATTTTATCAGTCATAATTACACCGCCTTTTTAAATGGTAAATGCAGGTTCAAGAATATCAACTAATTCGTCCACTTCTTCACCCGCAATTTTTCTAACGTATTTATCAGCATCATTACCGAATACGCCGGAATAATTGTTATCGCCCATATAAATATTAACGGTCTTATTGCTTGTGGAAATACCATTGTTAGAGCCGATAGAAACAGCATCGGTCAATTTATCAAACATTGCTGCATTGCGTTCAATCATCTTATCAATCAGAGATGCAAAACCGCTAATTAAACTAACGTCATTTACATCAACACTTGATTTAATGTTATCTTCACGAACAACGGACAAACCGCCTTCAATGGTCTTATCTCCAAAAATACCGTTTTCAATGTCGGTAACTCCATCAGCCATTTCACCGAATGTATTTAATACATTGTCGGATAACTTCTTACTTGCTTTATTGGCTGCATCTGCATTATCTTCAATACCAACGCCTAAACCCTGTGCAACGTACTTACCGAATACGGCGGTTTCCTTTGAAG
>JAZQDA010000092.1:0-14126 GCA_045546535.1 Clostridia bacterium
TGAATACATTCTTAAAAGGTCACCAGCAAAAAGAGCGGCTTCGTCTCCGCCTGTTCCGCCCCTTATTTCTACAATAACGTTTTTATCATCGTTGGGGTCTTTGGGCAGAAGCAGAATTTTCATTTCTTCGCAAATATTTTCTATCTGCTTTTTGCTCGAAGAAATTTCATCTTCTATCATATCTTTTTCATCTTTTGTAAGTCCGTCTTCAGAAAGCATAATTTCTGCCTCTTCGATATTTTCAAGATAAGACTTATACTCTCTGTACTTTGTAACAATCGGAGTTATATCAGAATGCTCTTTACAGAGTTTTCGCCATTGCTCCTGATCTGCAATTATATCAGGGTCTGCAATTTTTTGTTCAAGATCTGAAAATCTATCTTCTATAAATGACAATTTGTCAAACATAAAACACCTCAAAATACTGTTTTAAAAATTCTATGTGTTGTGATTATAAAAGCCCTCATATACAGTATACCACAATATATTGATATTTCAAGACTTTTTGATAAATATTAACACTGCTGTAATATATTTCTAGTTAAATATATTATCTGTTCCAAAATTTTCAAAAAGCGTTTCAATTCTTGCCTTTAACGCTGTATGTTCCTCAGTTTTCAGCATAGGGTCATTTTGAATGATTTCTGATGCACAACTTACTGCCTCTTGCATAATCTCGGCATCAGAAAAAAGATTTGCAACTTTGAGTTCGGGAATGCCGTGCTGACGGGTGCCGAAAAACTGTCCGCTTCCGCGAAGTTCAAGGTCTTTTCTTGAAATTTCAAATCCGTCATTTGTTTCGGTCATAATTTTCATTCGTTCTTTTGTATTATCTGAATCTGCATCTGAAACCAATATACAATAAGATTTATCTTCTCCTCTGCCTACCCTGCCTCTTAACTGATGAAGTTGGGAAAGTCCGAACCTTTCGGCGTTTTCTATGAGCATTACTGTAGCATTTTGAACATCAACCCCTACTTCAATAACTGTGGTCGAAACAAGTACGCTTATTTCATTATCTTTAAAGCGTTTCATAATTTCTTCTTTTTCATCTGCTTTCATTCTGCCGTGAACACATTCAACAGAAATACCACGCAGTGCGCCGTTTTTTAAGTTTTCTACAGTTTCTTCAACAGATGATGCTTCAATTAAATCAGATTCTTCAACAAGAGGACAAACTATGTAACACTGATGTCCTTCGTCTACCTGTTTCCTTACAAAATTGTATGCTCTCTCTTTTAACTTACTATTTATATAGTAAGTTTCTGTTACCTGTCTGCCTTTAGGCAAAGTTTTTATAACTGAAATATCAAGGTCGCCGTAAAGAATAAGAGAAAGTGTACGGGGAATTGGTGTTGCACTCATAACGAGAGTGTGGGAATATGTGCCTTTTGAAGATAAGAACGCTCTCTGATTAACGCCGAAACGATGCTGTTCATCTATTACGCATAATGCAAGATCAGGTACGGTTACATTATCCTGAATAAGTGCGTGTGTCCCCACTATGACATCGTATAATCCGCCTTTTATTTCCTCAGTAAGTTTTGATTTTTGTTTTACAGATGATGTTAAAAGTGCGATACGGATATTTTCAGGAAGAAGATTTTTGAGTGTTTTATAGTGCTGATTTGCAAGTATTTCAGTCGGTGCCATAAACACAGACTTATATCCACCTTTAGCGGCTGCATACATCGCTGATGCTGCAACTACAGTTTTACCGCAGCCAACATCGCCCTGAATGAGTCTGTTCATAGGTTTGCCTTTTTTCATATCGGCACAAATATCATTTATGGCGTATTTCTGTCCGTCTGTAAGTTCAAACGGAAGAGAATGTGCAAATTCTCTTATAGCAGATGTTCCATTTATTATGATACCCTCTTTTTCCGTGCGTCTTTCTTTGAGTGAAGAAAGTGCAAGGCTCAGAACAAAAAGTTCCTCAAAAGCAAACCTTGTGTGTGCTTTTGAGAGACTTTGCATATCGAATGGACGGTGCATAGCAAGTGTAGCATCATAAAGAGAGAGCAGATTGTGATTTTTTATAATTCTATCTGGCATAAAATCATATAAATCATTTATGTTTTCAAGTGCATTATATACCGTATCGGCTATTATTTTGGAACTGATGCCTGATGTAGCACGGTAGACAGGCACTATTGCACCTGTATATTTTTGATTTTCCATGTCTTCCATATAACGCATTTCAAACTCTTTTTTTCCGCCCTGAAGTGATAACAACCCATAAATAGCGTAGGTATGTCCTGAAAGAATTTTGGGTTTTGAAAAAGGTGCGCAAAACCATTTTACAACTATATTTGACTCCCCGTCTGTTACATATAGTAAAAAGAGTGAAAGTTTTGGTTTTAGGCGTCTTTCTACTATCGGTTTTAAAGGTCGGACCTTTATACAACAAAGTTCCCCGGGATTTAATTCAGATATTTTACGAAAACCTCTTCGGTCATCATAATTTGACGGAAAATAGTTTATAAGGTCCTCTACAGTATTAATACCAAGGCGCGAAAAAAGACCCGCTTTTTTAGGACCTACTCCTTTTAAAACAGTGATTGGCGATTTTAAATATTCGGTTTGGTTAGATTTTTGTATAGCCATAATAAACCTCATATTATGCAAGAAGATGCCGTGAAAATGGCATCTTCTTATAATTTTATTCAACTGATATCAGATAGTGATAAACAGGTTGAGAACCTGCGTTGAGCATAACATCACAACTGGGGTATTTATCTTCTATTATTTCCGCTAAGATTTCAGCATCATCTTCGCTGACATTTTCGCCGTAGAAAATAGATATTACCGCAGAGTCTTCGTCTGCCATAATTTCTATTGCTTTTATTGCAGCAGTCTGCACACTTTCGGAAGATGCTTTGATTTTGCCGTCAACAATACTTAGGTATTGGCCATCTTTTATTTCAATACCGTCAACAGATGTATCCCTTACGGCATTGGTAATCTGTGCACTTTTTACGCAGGAAATAACATCTTCAAACATAGAAATGTTGGTTTCGGCATCTGATTGTTCATCAAAGACAAGCATACAACTCATTGACTGTGTTACGGCTTTCGTGGGTATTACTATAACATTATCACCGCAAATTGATGCTGCCTGCTGGGCAGACATTATAACATTTGAGTTATTGGGGAAAACAAAAATTGTTTCTGCATTGAGTTTTTCAATGGCGCTTATTATATCTTCAGTGCTTGGGTTCATTGTCTGTCCGCCCTCGATGATTTCGTTTACGCCGAGTTCTTTAAGCATTGAAACTATTCCCTCGCCCACCGCAACTGACACAAAAGCAAATTTACTTTTGGGAATTTCTTCTTTCTTTGGACTTTGTGAAGATTTTGCATTAATTATTTCACTGTGCTGAAGTTTCATATTTTCAATCTTCACGCTCGAGAGCGAACCGATTTTAAGTGCTTCGCAAAGCACAACATCAGGCTCATTTGTATGAATATGAACTTTTACAATATCATCATCGTCAACTATTACCATACTGTCGCCGATTTTTTCAATAATTGTTTTGAATTTGAAGGCAGACTTACCCTTTTCGCTTTTTTCTATGATACATTCGGTGCAGTATGCAAAACGGATATTTTCTTCTTGGGTTTGTGTTATCTTTTCCGGTGCGTCATCTACTTCAAGAAGTTTTACAATCTCATTTTTGGAAATATAGTAATGCATTCCCTCAATGATATACATAAGACCCTGTCCACCTGCATCGACAACCCCTGCCTGTTTGAGTTTAGGCAAAAGTTCGGGAGTACGGGAAAGTGCCTTATTACCTGCATCGGTTACAAGTGCAAAAAATGACTCAAAATCTTCTACTTCCTGAGAGTATTTAACTGCACATTCGCTCATTTCACGGGCAACTGTGAGAATTGTACCCTCTGTAGGTTTCATAACTGCACGATATGCACAGTCGGTTGCAGTTTTAAACGCTTTGGCGAAAAGTGCAACATCTGATGTAGTTGCACCTGAAAAAGCCTTTTTGAAGCCTCTCATTAACTGTGAAAGTATTACGCCTGAATTTCCTCTTGCTCCGCGCAGAGTATCATTAGCAAGAGATGTCGCTACATCGGAAACAGACAGATCCGCTGCAGATTTAATCCCTGCTACACAGGCTTTCATTGTCATAGACATATTTGTTCCGGTATCACCGTCGGGAACCGGGAAAACATTCATATCGTCAACCTTTTGTTTGTTGTTTATCAGGTTGTTGGCACCGGATATGAGCATATCCACAAAAATCCGGGCATTGATTTCTCTGATCATTTGCTCACTCCTGTTCTTCTCCGACTCTGAATCCTTCAACACATACATTAACACGCTCAACATCAAGTCCTGTCATATGACTCACCTGATATTTTACATTTTTAATTATACTTTTTCCTATTACATTGATATTGAGTCCATACTGTATAATTGTATGAATATCAATAGAAATTGTATTATCATCTGATATACTTACTTTTATTCCTTTGGTTATATTTTCTCTCTTTAAAAGACTTGCAACTGAATCTGTTTTCGAACGGTATGCCATACCTACTACACCATATGACATTGTTGCAGCATAACCTGCTATTGTGGCTATAACTTCTGAATCAATTTCCACATTTCCTTTTGCAAATTCAAACTGTGCATTAGCCATTGTTATCATCCTTTCTTAAAGAAATAAGAGATACGTTCCCGCTGGTTTCTGGGATATTAGTTTCTCTGCTTCTGCAAGTACACAGAAAAACCTGACCGTAACTTGAAAATTCACGGAGTGCATTCATCATCTTAGTGCATCTTTCATCATCAAAAGTTGCAAGTACATCATCAAAAAACACGGGTGTCGGCTCCTTTTTCGAAAGACGGGAAGAAACCGCCATACGAAGTGCAAGATAAACAAGAGCCTGTGTACCTTTACTTAAATATGCAACATCTTTATACTCATTATCAATTCTGACAGATGTTTCAAATTTTTCATTCGTTATAAGGTCTTGGCAGGAATCAGGTGAAACACGGGAAAGAAGTGACAGAGCATCTCTGCAAAGACGCGGTGCAAACTCATCCCTTGTTTTTGCAAACGCAGTATCCAAAATAAGCATCGCTGTATGGTAAATCTCGAGTCTTTCATTTACTTCGCCTATTTTTTCTTCTATGTTGCGTATACTGCTCTGGTATGCCTGAGCCATTTGATAAAGGTCTGCCAGACGCTCTGTAAGAGAAGAAAGCCTTATATTTATTGCTTTCAATTCGTCCGAGCATTTTTCCCTTCTTAGTATTATACCATTTAATTCATCTGTTGTAAAGGAATTTGTTTGCTCTGTTTCTATTTTGTTTTCTGTTATATCAGGGTGCTCACTGTTAAAACGGGTTACGGAGGCAGATATATCTTCAAGTCTGTTTTGGGAAATCTCAATCTGACGCTCTATTGCAGACTTAAGAGCAGTTGCAGGGGTTTGCAAAGCAGGTCTTTTTTCTTTATTTTTTTTGTCCGACAAAGCGGTATATAAAAGACCGACTATTCCAGATAAAAGAAGAACGGGGGAAATAAAGATACCGAAATCGAAAATAAGGAAAAATGCAGAGAGAAAAATCATAGAAGAGTATGATATTATTTTAGGAACTTTTCTGTCGCTGCTCTTTTGTGCGGGTTTTATCTCTTCTGTATCGATTGAAGAAAGTTGTGATTTTAAAGTTTCAAGATTTTCTTTTTCCTGAGTCTTTGCCGATAAAAGTTTTTCGTATTGGATAGTAAGATTTTTGAAATCAGCATTTTTAATATCGTTTTCAAGTTGTCCGAATTCTCTTGAAAGATTTTCTTTCTTCCTGCTAAAAAAGTCTATATCCTTTTCTGTTTCCGCTTGTTCTTTTAATGTGCTTACAAGTTTTGACTGTTGTTCATTATACTCTCTTGTAAGAACCGTCAGAACAGACGAACTCCTTTTTGGAGATGAAAGAGAAAGTATTTTTTCTTCAAGAATATTTTTTACTCTTGTATATGACGCATTTTCTGTGCCCGAATTTGAAAGCATAGACAAGATGTCATCATCTGATTCTGTTACAGAAAATATGTCAGTTACAAAACACGAATCTGAAAACGCTTTTTCCCCTACCGAAAAAAAGTGTCTGCCGGGATCTGTGATATTTAAATCTCTGCCTGTTGAAAGTTCTCTCACTTCAAGTTTTTTTGCTCCGTTTTTTGCACCTTCCGAGCGATATATTATATATTTTTTTCCACCATAAGTAAATTCTATACTGCCGCTCATCTGCATACCGTTCCAGGGCATATATTTTTCTTTGAACGACATTTCGCCTTTGCTCTTTTTAACTTTTGTACCGTAAAATATAAATTTTATGAAGGCAAGAAGTGTACTTTTTCCGCTCTCATTTGGTGCATAGATGATATTTAACCCATCTTTAAGCGAAAAGGTTATATCTGACAGTTTGCCGAAATTATTTATACAGATTTTGTCAATTCTCATACTGTGCCCCCTTTCTCATCGAAAAGGTCCGAAAGAAGAGAAAACGCCTTGGTGTAAAGGTCTTTTTTGCATTCATCACTTTGTATCATAGAAAGTGTTTCCCTTGCGCACTGCCCTTTTAAGGTGGGTTCTTCCGAGTATTCGTCAAGGCTTACCGAAACAGTTGAAGAGTCAACAATTACTGTATAAAACGCATCAGAAAAAGAGACAAGAGAATCAGTTGGAAGAACTGAACTTATCTTATTTTTCCCTTTTAGTATTATGCGGTAAATATTATCTTTTTGCAGGGTTGATGATGTAATTTCAGATGCAAGGGCAGAAAAACTTGTTATATCTGAGATATCAATTTCTTTTTCTATATATTTTCTCTTCGAAAAAGGCATAAACGAAAGGTTTACATGTCCTTTTTCTACGGTGCCTTTGATATATCCTTTTTCACCTGTTTCATCAAAACCTCTCGGTTCAGGCGTTCCTGGATAAGCATAACTGAGTGTACCCGACTTCATAATGCCTGAATGTGTATGTACATGTCCGAGAGCAAGATAATCAAAGCCTGATTTTTCAAACAAAGATACTGAGACGGGATTATATGAAGACGCATCATTTATTTCGCCGTGAAGACACATTATGTTTATATAAGTTTCATCACAAGGAAGCACATCTGAAATAAGCGGGGAAGTATGATATTGATTTGAAAAAGACATACCCCAGACACATACTCCAAGTTTATCAATCACTACTTTTTCAGGTGTTTCATAGCCGAAAATGTAAAGGTTATCAGGGCAGTTTTGCACACAGTAATCTATTACGGGACTAATGTATGGGTCGTGATTTCCGCACGAATAAAAAAAGCGGGTGTCAGGACACGAGGCTATTGCGTCAAGTACCATTTCCGCGATGTGAGTATGAGTATTGGGCGAATCAAAAATATCACCTGTCATAAGCACTAGGTCATATTTACTGCATGATTTTAAGATATTTATCGTGGTATGCTCAATTTCGTGCGTACGAATCATATTTTTTTCAGCCGAAAATTGAGATACTGATGTGCCGAGATGTGTGTCTGAAATATGCAAAATACTGACTGACATATACTCCCCTCCTTTATGCATCGCAAGGCCTTTTTTACACTGCCAATTGTTAAATATTATATATGTAATATTTATTTTAGCATCAGATAAGGTAAAAGTCAATAAAACAGCCTTTGAATTATTGACACGCAAGGGGTATTTTGTTATAATTTAATTTATTATTATGCTATTTTGTGTAATGTAACAAAGAAAGGATGATTTGGTATGAAAATTGCATTTTCGACACTTTGCTGTCCGAATTATGAATGGAAAGATGTTTTTTCCATGGCTACAGACCTTGGATTCGACGGCATTGAAGTGCGTCATATTCAGGAAGATGAAGCAAAATCTCCCTTTTCATATGACAAGTGTGATGAAACAGTTGAAACTCTGGGTAAATTGAAAATTGAAATTCCCTGTCTGTCTACAGGTGGTTGCCTTAAAATTGACAGTGCGTGGGAAGAAACAAAAACCGAAATCCTAACCTACATTAAAATAGCATCTAAACTAAAAACCAAGTACATAAGAATTCTCGCTGACCTTCACGAAAGTCCTGAGGGCGAAGTTGATGATGATAAAGTTTCAGAGAGAATTAAAGAACTTGTACCGTTTGCCGAGGAAAGCGGGGTTACACTGCTCGTTGAAACCAATGGTGTTTATGCTGATACAAAAAGACTTGCATCTCTTTTAAACTCTGTTGCAAGTGATAATGTTGCAGCACTTTGGGATGTGCATCACCCGTACAGATTTTTTGGCGAAGATGCAGAAACTACCCTCACAAACCTCGGTGCGTACATAAAACACGTACACGTTAAAGACTCTGTAATGGGCGAAGACGGGAAAGTTTCATATAAAATTCTCGGCGAGGGTGATATTCCGTTAAATGATATAATGTTGGCATTAAAGTCAATAAACTATGAAGGTTACGTTACTCTTGAATGGGTTAAAAGATGGTACCCTGACCTTATTGACGCGTGTATCATATTTCCCAACTTTGTTGACTATATGAGAGCATACACCGGCAGTTCAAACAGAGGTTCGCGTCTTCAGGACAACAACCGCGGAACCGGAAAATATGTATGGCCTAAAGAAACTCTTCTTGACCTTACTTTCCCGCAGATACTTGACCGTATGGTTGATGAATTCCCTGACCAGTATGCTTTCAGGTACACCACTCTTGACTACACAAGAACGTATAAAGAATTCAGAGATGATGTTGACACCTTTGCAAGAGCGCTCATCGCTATGGGAGTAAAGCAGGGCGACCATGTTGCTATCTGGGCAACAAATGTTCCTGCGTGGTATCTCACTTTCTGGGCTACTGTTAAAATTGGTGCAGTGCTTGTTACTGTTAATACTGCATACAAAGTGTATGAAGCGGAATATCTTTTAAAACAGTCTGACACTCATACTCTTGTTATGATTGACGGATATAAATCAAGCAATTATGTTGAAATAATCAAAGAACTCTGTCCTGAACTTGCAGATCTTAAACCGGGTCAGCAATTACATTCTAAACGCTTACCATTCCTTAGAAATGTTATTACTGTTGACTGTGAAGTGCCTGGTTGCTACACCTGGGAAAGTGCACTTAAAAGAGCCGACGAAGTACCTGTTGAAGAAGTTTACAGAAGAGCAGCATCAATCAACAAAAACGATGTGTGCAATATGCAGTATACATCGGGCACAACAGGTTTCCCAAAAGGTGTAATGCTCACTCACTACAATGTTGTAAACAACGGCAAGGCAATCGGCGACTGTATGGATTTATCCACCGCAGACAGAATGATGATACAAGTTCCCATGTTCCACTGTTTCGGTATGGTACTTGCTATGACGGCATCAATGACTCACGGCGTTACAATGTCCCCTATCCCTGCATTTTCACCAAGAAGAGGACTTGATTGTATTACAAGAGAAAAAATCACTTGCTTCCACGGCGTACCGACAATGTTTATTGCGATGCTCGGTCATGAAGATTTTGACAAAACCGATTTTTCTCATATGAGAACGGGAATTATGGCAGGTTCCCCTTGTCCTATTCAGACTATGAAAGAAGTTATAGAAAAAATGCATATGCCTGAAATATGCATAACCTACGGTCAGACAGAAGCATCTCCTGCGACAACTATGAGTAAAACTACAGACTCTATTGAAACTAGGGTAAATACTGTAGGTGCACCAATATTTGGCGTTGAATGTAAAATTATAGACCCTGAAACAGGCGAAGAACTTCCCGATAATGTTGACGGCGAATTTGTTGCAAGAGGCTACAACATTATGAAAGGTTATTATAAAATGCCCGCAGCAACAAGTGCAGCAATAGACGAAGACGGCTGGTTACATTCGGGCGACCTTGCAAGAAGAACACCTGAAGGATATTTCAAGATTACAGGCAGAATCAAAGATATGATAATTCGTGGCGGAGAAAATCTGTATCCTAAAGAGATTGAAGATTTTATCTACACTCATCCAAAGGTAAACGATGTTCAGGTTATTGGAGTTCCCGACAAGCAGTACGGCGAAGAGGCTATGGCTTGTGTTGTTGTAAAGCCCGATGAAACTCTTACCGAAGAAGAACTCAGGGAATATATTGTTGCAAATATTGCAAAACACAAAGTTCCTAGATATATCCGCTTTGTTGACGGATTCCCGATGAATGCTGCTGGTAAAATTCTGAAATACAAAATGAGAGAAGAAGCAATTGAATATCTTGGTCTTCAGGACGCAAGTAAGATTGTAACTGCGTAAAACAAAGTTAAATTAAAAGACTGTTAAACTTATCGTTTAACAGTCTTTTTGTATTTTAGAAAATATTTGAAAGTTATTTTAAATAACTATTATTTACTCCATATTTTATCTGATATTACATATTCATTCGCAAAAACTGTTCCGTTATAAATCTCTGTTCCGTCTGCTGAAACAAAAAAGTCCCCAATGTACGACAAATGATTGTTGTCCACCAACCACGAAGCACGTATTACATAATACTGTTTTTTATCTTTTTCAACAGCCCCTGCTGTGCCGAACGAAAATAAGAAGCCGGTATCCTCGTCCTTCTTACCCATGACATAATAGCATAATTCTTCCGCTTCTTTTTGCGTTATGCCTTTAACAGAATCAACTGGTATTTCAACAATGTCAGCATCTGTATTCGGTTTATCAAATTCACTGCGTTTTATGTTTTCATATGTCGAAGTTGTTATTCTTATAAAAGCAACAACAAAAAACAAAGCCAAAAGAACAATTAAAAATTTTTTCATTGTTTCTATTTCCCCTTAATTATAATTTGACAAGTTTTTCTTGAGTTCGTGTCAAGACTGGAGAACAGTGAATAATAAGAACCATCACCCAACACGAAATCACAGATTTCTGTTGGGTGCCCGAGAACCTTGTTATGCTAAAGCATAATAGGACCTACTAACTTTTCCCATTTCTTCAACTGATTTTCCGTAATCACTTTTCTTTAGAACCCGCGAGAATACTGGATTTTCTCGCATCCGATAGTATATGTAAATATTATAAATCGGCAAACTATTCTTTTAAATTGTATGGACTTGACACGAACTTTTTCTAATAGGATATATTATATTTCTCTACTATGTCTGCATTTTCTTCCATCCATTTTTGACGAGATTTTTCATCCATAAAGTCAAGAATCAAACTAGCACCATCAGAAAAACCATCTTCATATCCTGCTGCAATTCCCTCGTTAAATTTGTTTTCAAATTCTATAGAGAATGTCTCTTTTACATATTCATTTAGATAATCATTGTCCATACTTTCCATAAACCAAAGATATATGTCTGTGTCTCCAGTTTCTTTTACATAATCTTGCAATTCATATAAATGAGTAAGAGCAACATCCGTATCATTCCTGTTTGAATCACAACCACAAAACAAAACACAAAATACCATAACTAATAATGAAAGGCTTACAAATTTCCCAACTACGTTTCTCATATATACCACCTTACTTTATGTATTATTTTTCAACTTTTTCTCCACATTTGTAGCAGAATACACTATCACCTGGAATTTTAGTTCCACACTTGCGACAGAACATGGTGTCACTATTTTCTTTAAAAAGTTCCTCTTTCTTACTCAAAGTATATAATTCAGGAAAATGAATAATTTCATATGCCGTTTTAACATCAGAAATATTCAATATAGTTTTAAACTCTTCTATCATATATTCTTGCTGAATGAAAAACTGCGGATATTCTTTTTGTAATTCTTCCGCTTGTTTTGACCACTTCTTAAAATTTTCTATCTGTCTGTCATATAATATTTGTGCATTTTCGTTTTCCAAAGCTTTCATCGCCATATACTGTTCAACAGTCATCTCGTTTTCCTTTGCTAAATCAACAGCTTCCTCAGGTGTTGGGGTAACATTAGATGGTTTTGATATTGTAGTTTTTAGGAAGTTGAACACGTAATTAGAATCGCACATATCATCATTATGAACTAAGTTTTGTCGTATCCTTTTCTCAAATTTATCCTTATTGTGAATAAGTTCACAAATTGATGAAATATCTAAAGGTTGGTCTAACAAACCAGAAAATTCTTTCAGATAAGTGTCCGGATATTTTTTAATAACACCAAAGATAATTTCTTGAATTTTTTGTTTTCTATTGAGTTCCTCTTTTTGTCGTATCTTCTTTAATTCTTCATTTTCCCAGTCAAGCTTTTGTAGTGCTAATATTATTTCTATTGATTTATTTTGAAATGATGCTTCTTTATTCAAATCACCAGAGTGCCCCGGGAAAGGCTTATCTGCAAGAGATAAATTTTGAGGAGCATATGAAGTGTCTCTACCATATGGGCAAATATATATTTTCGTGTATTTCTGCCCATGAAGATATAATTGATATACATTAACTGGAACATCCAAAACACCATTTATGTCATCGACAATCACTATTCCTTCTTTCGTCCAAAATATCAATTCCTTGTCAGGAGTTATCAAGCGAGAAAGAAAATCTTCTGTTTCCTTTTCGGAGGATGTAACAATCGGATTGTATTCATTTAATCCATAACCCAAATCATCACTCTTTTGTCCTCTAAAAAGTGTGGTACGTATTTTGTTACTCTCATAATCCTCAGTTTTCATCAATTCTTGAAATTTTGATAACGGGGTTCCCACAAAGTCCATATACATAATTCGACCAAACTCAAGATAATATTCTTTAAAACTTATATGTACCCCATTTTCATGATTTTTCCTGTTTTCTTCTCGATCTTTATACCAACCCTCCTTGAGAGCAGAACTGCCTCTTAGCATTTCAAAAATACTTTTTGCTGTTGCGTCTTTAAAATAATACCAAAGTTGATAAAGTCTCAATGCCTTAGCATATACGGAGAATTTTCCATTATTGATAATCTCGGAAATTTTTTTAGCATTTTCTAGTTCTTCGTCACTTACAATTCCTTTAACATTTAACACATTCATCAAATATGATACAATTACTATAGCATCATAGGAAATGGCACCCATTTTTTCAAAGATTCTTTTGTTAAATTCAGTAAGTTTTTCCAATGTTTCTTTTCTTCCAACAAAAGCACTCCGATGTAATAATTTCGAGAATTCTAGTGCGTCCTCATATTCAATAGCAACAATTGATTCTTTCATTAAGTGTTGTGCGTACTCCTCTACTTCTCCATCATCAAAACATTCATCAATTAACGTGTCTAAAGCTTTCTCTTGATTTCTCAAATCATCTATCAGCAAAGAAAACTCCTGTTCATTTCCTCCGCTATATTTTTGATATGGAGCAACAGCATCAAATTGTTTTATAATTTCAATCGCTTGTCTTAAATATCCATCTATATCCATTTGAATTTTTGTTTTACATGTTCTTAGTTTCCTAAAAAGTTGATAGACTTCTTTAAATTCGCTCGGAGATAACTTTTTTTGTGCATCTGGCAAATTAACTATCAATCCTGTTATTTGAGAAATAGACAGTTTCGCAGTACCACCTTCTTTTATTTTAGAAACATCTTTCATTGCCTTAAAATCGGATATAATGCCCATAAAATTATAACCTCCTCAATAATTACAATAAATCTTTATTCCTGTTATTTCTCCATCATTTAACCCAATTCGACACAATTCTTACTCGTGTCAAGTCAGGACTAAAAATTATAAACAAATTGAAATTTAAATGATTAAATTTTATCTCTATCAAAGAATGTTTTTTATTTCCATTAATGATGTTACATGATAATCCAATTTCATTTCGGTCTGGATTGATTTTTCATCGGGATTATAGAAGCAGGTCTGCATACCAAATTGAATCGCTCCTGACATATCAGATGATAGTGAATCTCCGATTATCATAATCTCGCAAGGCTGAATTTTCTGCTTTGATTTTAAGTTCAGGCGGTCTATACAAGTTTTAAAAAATCTCACAGAGGGCTTTGAACTGCCGATTTCTTCAGAGATGAACAAATGAGAAATATATGGTAGCATACCGCTTATTTTAAGTCTGTTAACTTGTTGCAGATATGGACCGTTGCTGGCAACGCAAAGAGTATATTTGCCACGAAGATACTCCAGTAACTGTATTG
>JAZQDA010000093.1:0-5161 GCA_045546535.1 Clostridia bacterium
GTTCTCACCGCATAACACAGATTTTCCTCATCAGAAAAAGACGGAAGATTTTCCTCATTGTCTTTCAGATATTTCTTTACCTTTTTCACATCCTCGTCAGAAAGATGCACGGTATAAGTTACTCTTGCTACAACTTCAAGTTCCATTCCCATTTTTCTATCTCCTTGTTATATCTACACAATATATTGTGGTTTGGTTTTACAGTAGACACAATATATAGTATATAAATGTTAATAAAATGTCGTTTTTATTTAGTTGATTCTCAAACAAGGTACACCGTCTGCCGATTCAACCATAACCTCATACTTATAACGAATGCCATCAAAAGCATCATAGGCTTCTCTTGTTTCTGCTTTCATATTGACAACGCTGCAAGAGACGTTCTTCTGATAGCCGCTCTTTTCCATATCGCTTTTATAGGTTACAATCGGTGTATCGTCAGGCAAATCCTTAATCAGTGCTTTCAGTTCACCTACTGTTTTCATAATTTACCCCCTATGATACATATAGTCGGATTCTCCGTTTGCGTACTTCGCAAAATCCACACGGAGAAGTTTCTGACCATTGACGGTCTCTGCTCCGCTGCCGAATGCCATACGACCTACGCTGCCGACAAAGTTAATGGTGTAGTTGTCGTTGACAGCCATAATTTCCGCATAACAACGGCTGGTAGGCTTTGCACCGTCGTTAAAGGTGAATCCTTCGTCCTCGGCTTGCTGCATAAACTTATTGCCGATTTCGTCATTGGCAAGATAGACATATACCTTGCCGTTGTTCTGATTTACCAAGTTCTTAATAGTTCTCATTCTGGTTTGTTCCTCCAATTTACATAAAGATGTTGGAGTACATAAAGAAAATCCCATCGTTACCGACAGGATTGATACAACATCAATATTTCCTATCGGTCAAGCATTAGCACCTTACCGGCTCGGCAGGTTGCTGTACGGTCAGTGGGCTTGCTCCCTCACGCACTCTTAATAGGTTTTTGTCTCTTTGAGACATTGATATTATAGCACAGTCCTTTCGGAATGTCAATACTAATATCGAAACTTTTCAAAATTATTTATTATTTTCCTTCAGCATATCTTCAATATCCACATCCAAAGCCTTTGCAATCTTGCAGAGTTTAAGGAATGGAACTTTTACATCCTCTCGGCTGCGGTTTACCCAAGCATACACAGTGTTCTTCTGTGAACCGGAAATCTCCTGCAATTTTTCCATCTTCACCTTGTAAGAGGTTTTGCATTCCGGGAATTTGGCATATAGATATTGCTCAACATTTTCCGCTATGGTTGCTTTGCTGGTCTGCTCCCATTGCTTATTTGCTGATAAGATTCTTGCTGCAAGACTTTTCTTTTCTTCCACCGAATCTTCCTCCTTGTGCAGTACAACAGTAATTCATTTACTATTGTACCACACAAATATATGTATTGTCAATCAGCCTTAACCATAGTAGCAGAAATAGTAGTCATCACCGAACTGCTTATAGACACCGCTGCCTTGCTTAAATTCCGCTTGGAACAGAACATTTTCCGGGCAAAACCTTTCTCCTTCAAGGATTCTCTTTGCGACAGAATAGCACTGCTCTTTTACTTTATCGTCAGCCCAATCAGGGAATGATACGCCGTATTTCCACATTGTACCATACTGCTTATATTCCGTCAGAACCTCATAGATAGTGTCGGGATAGATAGAGGAATTTACACGGTTGATAATGACATTTGCAACAAGCAACTGGATTTCCTCGGATTCTCCACCGGCTTCACGGCACACGGCTGCGGCAAGATAGAATAAATCATCGTCGGTGTAACTCTTGGTTTCTTCCGATGGCTCTGTCACATTTTCCGTTACTGGCTCGGTTGTTACAGGCTTTGTTTCTTCTGTGGGTTTTTCCGTTGTTTCCGGCTCGGTTGCATCTGTATTTTCCGTTGACTCTGTGTTCTTCTTTGCTTCGTCATATGTAGATAGATGTACTATGCCGGGTTTTCCACTATCGGGGGTGCTACTGTTCGTCTCAATTTCTCCGTTGGTTGCATCAACTGCGCCGATACTTGCGGCAATTACAGTAATGCACATAGAGAAGATAAACAGAATGACAAAGACAATAGCGGTCATCGCAATAAATTGTCTTTGTTTCTTCTTTCGTCGTTCCTCTTTGGTTGCCTTTTGTGCTGCCGGACGTGGTGCAGCCGTAATTGAATTGTTCATCAGGTTTTACCGCCTTTCGTTTTGTAAAGATTGATAATTCCGAATTTCTCAATAACCGTCTTTTTGAACTCGTCGAATGTCGGAGTACCATTAAAAAGTTCATACCTTGTGCTGGATTTTCCGTCATCGCCGCCCTCAAAGACTACGAAATTGTAAATTCCTTTGGTTTCATCAAAAGAAAAGTTGATTGTAATGCTCGGTCTGCCTTTTCTTCGATGTTCGATTTCCTTTCTCCATTCGGGAATCCAAGAATTAAGCGGTTTATGCCAAATACCGCCAGTAAATCCTACTGCATCCCAATCGGTTCTTGGATGAAGTACAGCCAAACGCCATTCGATACCGTGTTCAAGGTTATCAGCATAAGCGGCATTGCGAAGAAATTCCGCAAACTCTTGCAAGGTAACTTTGCTTTTCGTACCCATTTTAAGCCTCCTCTACAATGATTTTGTATTCACTGGATTTTTCCTTAATCCAAGCCTTTGCTTCTTTTCGTGCCTGTGCCAGAGAACGAGCATCAATGCTAAACTGACCGATAGAAAAATCCTTCTCATCAATCGGTGACAGATAGTAATGACAACCGTTGCTATTCGTCCAATAACTTTCTTGCATTCGGACTTCCGGCGGGTTCTGGTACTGTTTCAAAATTCTCTTGAAATCCTTGTCAGTGTGTACCTTAACTTTCGGTGTGCTACCATCCTTGCACATTTCATTTACAGAAGTCACAATCTGACCGTTGACAACTTCCTGTGCTACATATTTAAACAAATCTTCCTTGCTGCTACACTCAACATAATCGTGCCAAGTGGCGGTATAGGTCAATCTGTAAATAGTTCCTTCAATTCTTCTTGCCATCTCAATTCTCCTTATAAAGCGACCAGCCAGATTCCCAGCCGTCACCTTTTCGCATTCTGATTCCGTTGTGTCCGGTGAACTCACTGCTGTACCAGTCCTCAAACAAATATCCTTCTTCGGTATAAACTTCTCCGTTTTCCTTGGAATAGATGTATTCGTCGGGACTGAAATATTTGTGCTTGATTTTGACATTCGGATTTTCCTTGATAAAGGCAATCATTTCATCTCGTGTCATAACCTTGTGAAAATTCGTGTCATCCTCAAAATCGGAAATATCCTCAAATGTGGTAACTCCGGGATAGAAAGAATTTCCGTTTCCGTGAACAGAGATTGAACCATTCAAATCCTGATACACAACTAAATCTTTTCCGCTGCTGTTAGGGTAGTTAGGCTTATATTCCAAATAATACCCTCTTGCGGTCTGTGAGAAATAGAGGTCATCGTCTTTTATGGTGTTGTCAATCTGCTTGATTTTTCCGATAATTCGTCTCTTAAAGTCCTTTGCTCCGACCTTTGATACCATTTACTTTCCCTCGCTTTCCATCTTTATTTTCTTTTCGATAAGGTCAATGACCGTTGCCTTGTCCTGTTTCATATTCAAGCCGAAAATAATGTCTCTGACTCTCTTTGCATTGTCACCATAAAAGCGGAAGTCCTCGTGTTCAAGTTTTCCGTCAATGACATTGTAGAAAGTGATAAAGGCTCTGACTTCTTCCGACTTGCAGGTAATAGGAGCGAAAAACTCCTGAAAAGAAACGGTAACAGTGGATGCAGACTTGACTTCAAAGCCGAGCAATTCCTTCTCAATGAAATTCTTAAT
Source organism: Clostridia bacterium (assembly GCA_045546535.1). Lineage (GTDB taxonomy): Bacteria > Bacillota > Clostridia > UMGS1810 > UMGS1810 > RGIG1828. Next base: position 3,881 of record JAZQDA010000093.1, read on the forward strand.
GCACCAGATTTCCTTTTCATCGGTGGTCTTGAAATTGTCATAGCCAGTACCGTTATTGTATTTTCCGGCAATCTCCCAGCCGTCCTTCAGATACTCCAAAAGTTGCTTTTCGTCGGAGACACAAGCCATATCAAGGCTCTTTCTCAACACATACTGAATATCTGCCACTCTGGATTTCTGAATAGCATCAATGTGAATCTGCATCATAATTTCCACTCTACCTTTCTGTTATACGGAAGCCATTGCCAAGGCAACACACAAAATTCCTGCTTCGTTCTTGCTGGAGGAATTGCTGATAACGCTTTCCATCATATTCATAAACTCACAGCCGTTTCCGTGCTGCTTGTTGGGGTTTACCTTTACCATCTCCGGCATAACAACTTCGATGTTGTCATATTTTCCAAGTCCATCCACAGACTCGGTATCGCCACGACCAAGGGCAACAGACTTTCCGTATGCGATAGCCTCATCCCTCTGCAATGCGCTGAAATAGTTCTTGCTGGGAATATTGGTGTTATAACCATACTCGATGAAGAAGCCTGTGCCGCCGTGATTATGACCGAGACCAAAAGTATTGATAACATATCTCGGCTCACCGCAGATACTCCAAAACTTACCATCACAGAAGATGTACTTCTTTGCACTCTTGCGGAGCATCTGGCAGATTTCTTTCTTGTTGTCCTCGATAACAACAGAATTTTCAGAAAATTCTTCGCCATCATCGCAGTACCAGTCTTTTCTCGTCATCCATTCAAGGTTGTGAATTACATACCCAACATCCTCAAATACCGTGCTGATTGCTGCGCCGTGGGTAATGCGAACCGGTGTATAAAGTTTTCCCTTGTAGGTTCTGATTTCCTCTGCAAACATACGGAAGTCGCACTTTTCGCTTCTGTAATCCTCGTAGGAAGTCATTCCATCCTGAACGCTCTGCATATCGTGTACGATAAATGCAACAGGAAATTCTTCCTTGGTCAACTCCGTGCAACTAACACAGAGAGTATCTTCAATCTGTCTTTTCCTTATGTTTCTGTGTCTCTTTGTGGGTAAATACTTCTGATTGTAGTAGTAATTAACATTGAATTTCATATCTCAATATCTCCCTTTTCGTGTTAGTCCGTCTTATCTATAAGACTAACAAAAATAGTCGAACACTTTAATACCACCGGATTCTTCGACATATCGCTTGCATTCTTCAATCGTGAACTCGTCACCATAACCACCGCAGCCGGTCTCTGCATCGTATTCTCCGTAGTGGTCAGGGTTATCAAAATGTGCAAT
>JAZQDA010000094.1:0-2414 GCA_045546535.1 Clostridia bacterium
ACTGCATTCAAAGCATCTTTGGTCGAGTAAAGAGATTTCGGGAAAGAAAATGCTCTGGATTGACCCAAGATATCGGTAATCATATCTGAACCATAAGCACCTGCATCGTGATATGAACGGTGCCACACTGTTTTGATTACACGGGTATCGTCCGAAGCATATTCTATTTCGACAACTCCTGTTGTTGCATTTCTACCAACAATTTTGATTGTTCCGTTTTCAATTTTCTTTTGGTTCGGTTGACTGATATAACTTATACCATAGGTTTGTCTTTTGACATCATATTTACCACATGAAACATATCCTTTTTTGATGAGTTCATTTAAAGTTTCGCTACCGACACTCCAACGACCAAAAGAGCCATCTTTTCGAATTGGCCAAGCAACATCATATCCGTCAACTTTTTCCGCAATGTTTGGTGTCTGCGACAATGGCAAATAATCACCAGCCCGAACTACCATTTGGTTACTCGGGTCTATCAATACAGGATAGAACATGCTTTCACGGTCTGCCCGAAGAGCATCAGTTCCAGACCTTAAAAGACCTTTCCATCTGGGTTTTCTTTTTCTGTCGGGAGGGTTTAAAAGGTTGTCGTCGCTATCTGCGACGAAAGCATTAGGAGCGAAGCAATATATGATGTACTCTTCCACCCTTGAAAATCTTCCTTGTGTCACTCCTTTGGGATTTATAACAGCAGTAACCATTTGAATGTAGAAATTTGGGAATAATTCTTCTAACATTGTGCGAAGATGGTGAACTTCGTGCTCGTCAATAGTTACTATCAAAACACCTGTATCGTTGTTTAGCAGCCGCTTTGCAAACATCAATCTGCACTGCATCATTGACAACCATTTGCTATGGCGATACACATCTTGACCATCTACATAATCATTATTATATTTCCAGTCCTTTGCACCTGTGTTGTACGGCGGGTCAATATAAATACAATCAACCTGTCCTCGATGTGTCTTATCTAACAAATAAAGTGCTTGGAGATTATCTCCTTCGATAAGGAAATTCCAAGGTTTGCTCTCGTCCTTGCAAAGTCGTCTGTCCTTATCGGCACAGAGCACGGGGATGTGGGTGAGCAATTTCTCATCTACCTCTTCGGTGTGCTCCTCGAACACAAGACCGAACTTCTTCTCGGTCAGATGGTTTTGAATTTCATTGAAAGCACGGATGGAGGCATCGTCAGTATGGTCGGCCTTCAACTGCTCCAAGAATGCCAACATCTCGTCTCGCTTCTGTTTCGTTATATTAGCCATATTATTACTCCTGTTCTTTTATATGGGTGCCATTCTATACTACACCCAGACCTGTCCGTTATTCTGGACTTTATTCTTCTACAAAAGTTGCGATATCTTCTATGTTAACATCCAAGGAGTTTGCAATACGAGTTAATATCTCGGTAGAAATACAGGGGTCGTCTTTGCCCAATTTGGCAAGAGTACCGCTGGAAATCTTTGCAATGGAAATGAGGTCTGTTTTCCGCTTGATGCCTTTTTCCAAAAGTGTCTTCCACAAGGGCAAATATGAAATTCTCTTCATAAGAATTACCGCCTTTCGTTATTATACAACTTTATTATACACCCAGAGCAATAATTTTACAAGTGTATAGAAAAAATATTTGCGATAATAGAAAATATTTTCTCAAAAGGGCTTTACGCGGCAGATTCTTTGTGGTATAATTAAGAAAACAAAATATTACATATTCCGACATTAAGACTTACATACATTGCCCGACGGGGGTAGTGTTTGTAGGTCTTTTTTGATTTCTCCCGTCCGTGCCTGTGCGGACTTTATATTGATGTCCTCCTTCACAATTCCTCCTCCACAGCGGAACGGCAGGCAGTTCCGTCTTACATATACCTATTTTGATAGGTAAGAAAGCGAGGAACGATTATGAGAAAAACACTTGAAGCAATGTACTACGATAACCTATCAATCGCAGGTAGAGGTCTTGACAAGAAAAGCGAGTATTACAAAGCGGAGCGAGCAGTATGCGAAATCGCCTGCGAACTTGAAGAGACCCTTACCTCGCAGCAGAAAGAAATCTGGGACAGGTATGTCTCGGCGAATATGAATGCATCCAATTTGAGTTGCTGTGACAACTTCGTGCTTGGTTTCAGAACCGCCGCCAATCTGCTGGTTGAAGCGCTGGTAGATTGTAGCGACGACAGCACCTTTCCGATTGAGGGGTGATTGATGTGAAGACGGTATTGAAAATTTCTTACCGAGCAGTCGCTATTGTGATGTTGGTTCTGCTTATGGTCGGTATGTTTGTGAACCGAGCGACCGAGGAAGCATGTGGGTCTTACACCAGTGTAACAAGTCCTATGACCACCGCCGACAAGAGATGGGTGCAGGAAACCTTTGGAGAGTATGAGACTTTTGAGGAATTGCTCTTTGAGGGA
>JAZQDA010000095.1:0-8101 GCA_045546535.1 Clostridia bacterium
TAAAAATATGCTTACAAGTAAAGAAAGGGCATATTTAAGGAGCCTTTCCAATAAAATTGACTCTACCTTTCAAATAGGAAAAGGCGGAGTAAATGATAATCAGTTAAAACAGATTGCAGAAGCACTTGAAAAAAGAGAACTTGTAAAAGTGCATGTTCTTGAAAACTCATGGCTTGATACCCGTGCGGTATGTAATGAGGTTGCGGATTCTCTTAGTGCAGAGCCTGTTCAGGCAATAGGCAAGAAATTTGTTATATATAAAGAGTCAAAAGAATTCAAAGAAATCGATTTGAAAGATGCATATCTTTCCGACACTGAGCGCTTAAGAAAAAAGATGGCAAAATTAAACGAAAAGAAAACTCCTAAAAAGGCCAAACAAAGCGCTAAGCCAAACAAGGAGAAAAAGCCGTTTAAAAAAACAGAGAAAAAAACCTTTAAAATAAGGCGGTCTAAATAAAATGGAACAAGCCATAGGAATATTTGGCGGAACTTTCAATCCAATTCATAATGCTCATATAGAAGTTGCAATGTCGGCATATAAAGAGTGCAATCTTTCAAAAGTCATTTTTTTACCAAACGGTAATCCGCCGCATAAAGCGGGAGAAAAAATCGCAGATAAAATTCACAGACTTAATATGATAAAACTTGCAATAAAAGATTATGATATGTTTGAAGTGTCAGACTATGAACTAAACCGCACCGAGCCGTCCTACACCATAGATACCAACAGACATTTCAAAACTCTCTATTCGTGCCCGGTATATTTTATAATCGGCGCCGACTCGCTTTTTACACTAAGTGAGTGGCGAAACTACGAAACTTTAAAAAAGGAATGCTTTTTCATAGTTGCAGACAGAGTTTACTCTGAAGACTATGATATAAAAAAATATTGTGATAATTATAATAAATCAGGCGGAACAGTAAAACTTCTTACGATGTCCAAATATGACGTTTCATCAACTGATATCAGACAAAGTGTTGAAGCAGATGAAAAGATTAAAACGTTAATTCCACAATCAGTTTTAAACTATATAAAAGAGCATAATGTCTATTAAAATAATATCGGGAGGGTCAAAATGAAAATTGACGCAATTCGTGACAAATTGAAAATTGCATTAACCCAAAAGCGTTTCGATCACTCTCTCGGTGTTATGCAGACGGCGGTTGAACTCGCAAAGCACTATGGTGCTGATATCAAAAAAACGGCAACTGCAGCACTTCTTCACGACTGTGCTAAAAATTATGCTCATTCAGAAATGTTTGAACTTTGCGAAAGATACGGTGTCGAACTTGACGAAATTTCCAAAGCGTCCCCTGGACTCATTCACGGATTTTTAGGCGCGAAGATTGCCCAGAAATATTACGGAATTGAAGATAAAGAGATATATGACGCAATATATTATCACACCGTAGGCAAACCTGATATGAGCCTTATAACAAAAATTATTTACATAGCCGACGGTATAGAGCCAGGCAGAACATATGACGGTGTTGAACGGATAAGAGATATCGTATATGAAGATATCGACAGAGCGCTTGTTCTTCAGATAGACTATACGATACATTCCGTTATAAACCGTGGCGGTCTTATTCACACTAACACCATAGACACCAGAAACTTTTACCTCAGAAAATTAAGGTGATTTTAAATGAAAATAAAAAATTCCGCTTTGAAAATATATCTTAAAGCGACAACCTTCTTTTTAGTACTTTTTACATCAATCGCTTTTGTTTTTGTTCCCATTATGCCTACAGTGTTTAATCTTATGGGTTACACTTCATTTTTTGGCATAGATTTTTCGGGCGAAACAGAACGCACATATGTAAATGTGCTTGTTATGGGTCTTGATAAAGACCAGACACGAAGCGATGTTATGATGTTTGCCCAATTAAATCTTGACACTAACTCAATAAATGTCCTTCAGATTCCGCGTGACACATACATTAACAATAACCGCAGTGACAAAAAAATAAACTCTGCATACGGCTCAGGCGGACCTGAAAGGTCAATACAGGAAGTTAAAACTCTGATAGATGTAGATATTGATAAATATGCGATAATCACAACTGACGGATTCAGAGATGTAATTGACGCCGTAGGCGGAATTTACTACGATATTCCTCAGGATATGAATTATGATGATCCCTTGCAGGATTTGCACATTCATTTAAGTGCGGGTTATCAACTTCTGGACGGCGATAAAGCCGAGCAGTATGTAAGATGCAGATATATTTACCCCACAGGTGATATCGGCAGAGTAGAAGCACAAAGTGACTTTTTAAAAGAAGCATTTTCGCAGATTACCGAGCGTTATAAGTCGGGTGAAAGTATAGACACCCAAAAACTTATAACAACACTCGGCGATATGATAGATACAAACTTTACTCTTGAAGAAATGCTCAAATACGCACCTTATTTCTTCAGTGTAGATATGAACAATCTCAACATAATGATGCTTGAGGGCACACCTGAATACAGAAACGGCGGTTCATACTTTATTGCAAATAAATCAAAAAATGACAGAATTATAAGAGAGTATTTTACACCGTCTATCTTAGAAGCAGATTTAAGTGAAATCAGGGCGAGAGATGAAGCAATCGGCAACCGCACAACCGAGCACAGTGTAGATGATGCTCTTGAATCAAATATATCAAACTCGCAGATAAATGTTTTAATTTACGATTATTCATTAACAGACGGTACGTATCTTGAAGAGACCATGCAAGAACTTAAAGGTAATGGGTATAATATCATCGGAACGGTCAAAGCAAACACTGCAGTTTGTGATAAGACATACTGTATAAGCAGCCCTCAGAGCCAACTTTCCAATCTTGTTGCAAAATCTTTGGGAATGAGTGTGTATCACATAAATCCTGATTATTCAAGCAGTGCAGATGTTATACTCATTTTAGGAAAGGATGAAGAATAATGGATTCCAGACAGACAATGGAAAAGATAGTAAAATGCATTGACTCCAAAAAAGGTGGGGACATAAAGGTTTTAGATATATCCAAAATTACAACAATGGCAGACTATTTTGTAATTTGTCAGGGTAATTCAGGACCTCAGATGAAAGCAATCAGTGAAGAAATTGAAGAAAAACTTGCCGAGGCGGGAATAAACCCAATAGGGCGCGAGGGAATGAGTACAGCATACTGGATACTGCTTGACTATTCAGATGTTATCGTTCACATTTTCAACGGCGAGGCAAGAGATTTTTATTCAATAGAAAACCTATGGACAGATGCAACAGAAGTTGATATTACAGACATTATAACACAGGAATAAATTTAAAGGAGCATAAATAAAATGAACTACGATTTCGGAAAAATTGAAGCCAAATGGCAAAAATACTGGGAAGATAATAAATCTTTCAAGGTAGATGAAAACAGTTCAAAACCAAAATATTATACTTTGGAGATGTTTCCTTATCCGTCGGGAAATCTTCATATGGGACACGTTCGTAACTACTCAATAGGCGATGTTGTTGCACGCTATAAAAAAATGAGTGGGTTTAACGTACTTCATCCTATGGGTTGGGACTCTTTCGGTCTTCCCGCTGAAAATGCCGCAATCAAAAACGGCGCAAATCCGAAAGACTGGACATTTTCCAATATGGATAATATGCGCGACCAGTTAAAAAGTATGGGCATAAGTTATGACTGGGACAGAGAAGTTGCAACTTGCAAACAGGACTATTATAAATGGACACAGTGGATGTTCCTTCAACTCTACAATAACGGTCTTGCATATAAGAAAAAATCGTATGTAAACTGGTGTCCTTCCTGCAAAACAGTTCTTGCAAACGAACAGGTAGTTGCAGGAAAATGCGAAAGATGTAAAGCAGAAGTTGGCAAAAAAGACCTTGAGCAGTGGTTTTTCAGCATCACTAAATATGCTGACCGTTTGCTTTCTGACATCGATAAACTTAAAGGTTGGCCTGAAAAAGTAAAAACAATGCAGGCAAACTGGATAGGAAAAAGCCACGGTGCAGAAGTTGATTTCAAACTTGACGGCTCTGACCAGACTTTGACAGTTTATACAACACGCCCCGACACAATCTATGGCGTAACATTTATGGTTATGGCACCTGAAAGTCCTTTGGTTGAATCAATCATTTCAGGAAGCGAAACTGAAAAAGAATGCCGTGAATTCATTCATAAAATGCAGTTTGTCAAAGAAGTTGACAGAGCGTCAACTGAGGTGGAAAAAGAGGGCGTATTTACAGGTAGATTTGTAATTAATCCTTTAACAGGCAAAAAAGTTCCGCTCTACCTTGCAAACTATGTTCTTATGGACTATGGTACAGGCGTTGTAATGGCAGTTCCCGCACATGACCAGCGCGACTTTGAATTTGCTAAAAAATATAATCTCCCCATAGATGTTGTAATAAGTCCCGATGGTACACAAATAAGCGGTGCCGACCTTACAGAATCTTTTGAGGCAGAGGGAACAATCATTAATTCAGGTGATTTCAACGGAATGAATAACCGTGAAGCACTTCCTAAAATGATTGAATATATGAACGAAAAAGGTCTTGGCAGAAAGAAAACCAATTTCCGTCTCCGCGACTGGCTCATTTCCCGTCAGAGATATTGGGGTGCACCTATTCCCGTAATCTACTGTGAAGACTGCGGTGCGGTAGCAGTTCCTGAATCAGACCTTCCTGTAATCCTGCCTGAAGATGTAGAATTCACAGGTCAGGGTGAATCACCGCTTACAACAAGTCCTTCATTTAAACACGCGCCTTGTCCTAAATGCGGTAAAATGGGCACACGCGATATGGATACTATGGATACATTTGTATGCTCATCTTGGTATTTCTTAAGATATTGCGATCCCCACAACGACAAGATGCCTTTTGATAAAAAAATTGCAGACTACTGGATGAATGTTGACCAGTATATCGGCGGTGTAGAACACGCAATTCTTCACCTTCTCTATGCAAGATTTTTCACAAAAGCACTTCATGACCTTGGCTATATCTCATGCGATGAACCTTTTGAAAATCTTCTCACACAGGGTATGGTTTTAAAAGACGGCACAAAGATGAGTAAATCACTCGGTAATGTAGTAAGCCCTGAAGAAATCATTTCAAAGTATGGTGCAGATACCGCAAGACTTTTCATTCTTTTCGCTGCTCCCCCTGAGAGAGATTTAGAGTGGAGCGATACCGCAGTTGAGGGCTCATACCGTTTCTTAAACAGAGTTTTCCGCTTTATTGATGATAATAAAGATAAGATTGATTTTAATTCAAAATACGATGTATCATCGCTTACAAGCGAAGATAAAGACCTTCGCTACACTCTTAACTATGCAATTAAAAAAGCAACTGATGACATCAGTATCCGCTTTAATTTCAACACTGCAATCAGTTCAATTATGGAACTTGTAAACGGACTTTACGCATACAAAGGAACAAATAATGCCCTTATCTCCGAATGTGTAAAATCACTTATCATTCTTCTTGCACCATTTGTACCTCATATTACAGAAGAACTCTGGAAGATGGTTGGCGGAAAAGGCAGTGTTCATGACCAGAACTGGATTTCATATGACGAAAGCGCACTTGTTAAAGATGAAATTGAAATAGTTGTTCAGATTAATGGCAAAGTTAAAGATAAAATGATGATTTCTGCAAATCTTTCTGATTCTGAAATTCAGGAAATTGTACTTGCAAACCCCAAAATTTCTGAGTTTACCGAAGGTAAAACAATAGTTAAATTTATAGTTGTAAAAGGCAAACTTGCAAATATAGTTGTAAAGTAATTCTTTTAAGGACGGTATTTTATGAACAAAGATAAACTTTATCCTGTAAGACAAATCAGTACAATCAAAGAAATGCTCACTCAGAGTGCTGAGATTTACGCTGACAGAAATGCATATCTTCGCAAACTTAAAAGGGGCGAAGACTACACAGGTGTTACATATGCTGAGTTTAAAAAAGATGTGTGGGCACTTGGTACAGCCCTTAATAAAATCGGTTTAAATGGCGGTAAAAGAATAGCAGTAATCGGTGAAAACCGCTATGAATGGGTACTTTCATATCTCGCATCTGTAAACGGCGATACAATGTTTGTTCCCATTGACCGTGAACTTGCATCACCCGATATTTTAAACCTTTTAAAAATCGCAAAGGTTTCTGCAGTTATTTATTCACCTAAAATCGCATCAAAACTCGATGGCGCAAAAGAAGAAATTGAAAACTTAGAATTTATGATTTCAATGGACTCCTCTGACGAGAGTGCAGACTATACAGTTGCAGGTCTTGTGGAAATGGGAAAAGAGGCAATAGAGGGCGGCGATACTACTTTTGAAGACTTTGAAATTGACCCCGAGGAAGCAAAAATAATACTTTTTACATCAGGAACAACCGCACTTTCTAAAGGCGTACTTCTTTGCCACAGAAATATCTGTGCAAACCTTATGTCGATGTGCTCAATGGTAGATATTAAACCAACTGATGTTTTCCTTTCAATTCTTCCCCCGCATCACACATATGAATCTACATGTGGTATTCTTGCTCCTATGTTCAGAGGCTCTTGCCTTGCTTTTTCCGATGGTCTTAAATATATCCCCAATAACCTCAAAGAAGCAAAAGTTTCAGTTTTACTTGGTGTACCTGCCGTATTTGAACTTCTCTACAAACGAATCTGGGCATCTGTAAGACAAAAAGGTAAGGAAAAAACACTTAAAACAGGACTTAAAATCAGTAACGCTCTTCGTAAAATCGGCATTGATATAAGAAGAAAAGTTTTTGCTGAAATCCACGAAACATTCGGCGGTCATCTTCGTCTTTTTGTAAGCGGTGCTGCTGCAATTGACCCTGCTGTTGCAAAAGGATTCAGAGACCTTGGCATCCTTTTCATTCAAGGTTACGGCATAACCGAATGTTCACCTATTGTTACTTTAAACCGCGATATTAATTATAAAGATAACGCTGCAGGACTTCCTCTTAACTGCCTTGAAGTTAAAATTGACAACCCTAATGAAGAGGGCATAGGTGAAATCGTTTGCAAGGGTGCAAATGTAATGCTCGGCTACTATGAGAATGAAGAAGAAACCGCAAAAGTTTTAAAAGACGGTTGGTTCTACACAGGAGACCTTGGATATATTGATGAAGACGGCTTCGTAATTATTTCAGGCAGAAAGAAAAATATCATCATCGATAAAAACGGTAAAAATGTATATCCCGAAGAACTTGAAACATTCCTCAATAAAAACGACTTTATATTAGAAAGTATGGTTTATGCTCATGAAGATGGCGATACTTTCGAAATTCGTGCACAGGTTTACCCGAATATGCCAGAAATTGAACAGGCATTCGGTACCGATTTGACCGATGAAAAAATTCAGGAAATTATTCAAGGCGTTGTTGACGAAGTAAATAAACGTAATCCAACATGGAAATATATCCGTAAGGTAATTGTACGTAAAGAAGAGTTTGAAAAGACAACCACCAAAAAGATTAAACGTTACGCTGAAAACAATCAGGAAAAATAAAAAAGTTCGCACCTTACGGTGCGAACTTTTTTGAATTTAATTAATATTTAAACATTATCATTGGTAGGTTCCATAAAGAATGTTGCTTCCATATCTGCGGTGGAAAGGGCGAATGCCAATGGAAACATCTCAAATGCAGACCCTACATTTCCCTTGTCTTCATTTCCCGAAAATCCCATATGATATCTTATCGCAAACGCTTCTTCTCTTGTGAGTTTCATATAGCCTGAAATAATGTAAACCGACTTTTCTCCGTGTCCGTAGGGGAGAGCGTCATCATATGAAAAAGTCGGTACCTGATGCCATACGCCTGATGCATCTTTAACATTTCTTGTGGAAGGTTTGTATGTATTAATTTTGCATAAATCGTGAAGAAGGGAAACTATCGCAATACTTTCATCTGATGCTAAGAGTTTATACTCATTCTTAACTCTTTCTCTTTGCATATAATCTTTTAAACATTCATACACATTTATGCTGTGGTCGCAAAGTCCTCCTGCGTAACTTGAGTGAAATCTTGCACTCGCCGGTGCCGTAAAGAAATCACAACCGTCGCAAAGATAGGCAAGGAGTTTATCTGCCCCCTCACGTTTAATA
>JAZQDA010000096.1:0-2777 GCA_045546535.1 Clostridia bacterium
TAAACTCGCTCCTGCGTACCCCCGAAGTAATATTCTCATTTACCCAATCATCATAGAGATGATAGTCAGGCATAATATGCTCAATCTCATCAGGCAGCGGTGGTGCTTTGTCATAGAAGAAACCCGTGCCACCATATTCGATATTCGGCTGTTTCAAGAACTCATTGTCCTTGTACCATTCAGAGATAGTTTCACTATTCTTGCCGGTCTTATCCTCTGGTTCGCCCGGAATTTCTGTATCGGTAAATACCTTTGAAATAAATACCTTATCGAAAGCATCCAGACCATCGTAATCAGTTTTCAATATGACCTCATATCCGAGGTTTTTGTAATATGTAGATAACTTCATACAACACAGATTTGGGAATCTATGTTTCTTCTTGCCTACAATGTCGGCATCTATAATTGCGATTTTACCCATTGGCTAACCTCTTATTGTTTTATATCCGTGTTATTCTATCTTATTTATAAAGGTTAAAAAATTAAAGCAATTCTCTGCCACACTTCGGGCAGAACTTTGCATTAACCAAGTCAAACTGACCCTGTACCTTTGGCTTACACGAATTATATAGTAAACAATCGCATTTGGAACATCTCATTGTAGTTATTCCGCTGCGTTTGAAAATCTTTTTAAGTGCAACCTTATCATTCAGTTCAGACTCATCTTTCGTCTTATAAAGGTCACACATCTTTGCGTATGTAGTCCAGCAAATCCACGTGTTGCAATCGTTGCAATAAAGTCCGATTCTTCTGCCACTTGGTTTTGCATAAACATCAGTACATCCGCATTTTTGGCATTTGTAATGCTCCACTCTATCACTCCTATTCGATATTATGAATACACTTGATTAGTTCCTCTTTTGTGTTCAGAACCATATCTCGCATAACCATATCGAGTAGGTGGTTTAAGATATTGCCGATTTGCTTGCCCTTATATCCGAGTTCGAGCAGGTCATTGCCGTCAATGTCAAGCCCGGATAAAGTATATACGCTGCCATCACGATTACTTTCGCTAATGTAATGGCTTAATAACTTCAAAAGAAGCATTGTGCTTGAATCCTGCTCGTGTGTAAGCAATGTAGCATACTCAACAGCACGAAGGGCATTCTTGTACCCTAAATCGTGAAGAAGTTTTCTCGAATAATACTTATACTTGTTGTCTCTCCAAATCAGCCGTTCATCAAAAACTTTGTGACCATAGGTTTTGATTGAGACAGCATCAGATACGATGTCATTGGAAAATCTCAACTGTTTCAAAACAGTCTCAATGTCCTTGAAATCAAATAGGGTTGCAAGTCTAATTTCAAATACAGGATTGCTTCTAATCAATCTCTGACATACATCCTCGGTGTCAATCAAGTACATATCTGGCACAACAATTTTAAGCAACTCAATGAGTGTCACCATCAGCATTGCCGACTTAATATCATTCGGATAACTCAAAGTCTTGGTCAGTTCCGAACTAATTCTTTCGACAGAGATGTTTTTCAGAAGTGATTTGTGTGCAAGCAAAGAACACATAGTCTCTTTATCAATGGCACAGTTAAACCTTACTGCAAAACGGATGGCTCTCAACATACGCAGGGCATCCTCTGTAAACCTCTCATCAGGATTGCCAACACATCGTATTACCTTATTCTTTATATCTTCAATCCCGCCAAATAAATCAACCAGACCGTTCTTATCATTATAAGCCATAGCGTTGATTGTGAAATCTCTACGCATAAGGTCAAGTTCCAAGTTTGAAACAAACTCTACTTTGGTGGGATGGCGATTATCTTCATACTCACCATCAATTCGATAGGTTGTAATTTCAAATGGTTCAGTATCAATAATAATGGTTACAGTGCCGTGCTGTAAGCCGGTGAGCAAGACCTTATATTCTTTAAATACTTCGATGACTTGCTCCGGCAATGCGGAAGTGCAGATGTCCCAATCGTGAGGTTCAATGCCTAACAAACTATCTCTTACACAACCGCCTACAACATAGGCTTCATAACCGTTTTCTTCGAGTTTGTTTATGATAAAGGCGGCATCTCTTGGTATTCTGATTTTGTTTACCACGGATTATCAACCTCTTTCATAAATTTCGCAAGTTGACCATTGTGATAAAACACAAGGTCATTTTCTGTGATTGGCTTTCCGAAGTAGTGCTTTACAATCTGATGGAAGATTTCTGCGTTTACACACTTGAAATCAACGTTGTCACTTTCATCTCCGTAAATATTCTTCATCCAGCCATCATTGCCGACTTTGTAAAGGTCGAACATTTCAATTCTTACAAGAGAACCGATACCTTCAGGACACGAAGCAACCGCTTTCTTCAAATCCTTTAAGGAGAAGTTCGGACGAAAGTTCGGTGGTTCATTTGGGTTCTCAACTGTAATAATGATTTCATCTTCGCCAAGACTATAAATGTCAAGAGCATCGTCATTGAGTGTCTGCTGAATATGTAAACAGAGAATAGACATCAGATGATGTTCATACTGAATCTGTCTCTTTGGATTACAAGCACCCAAAACCACTTGGCGAATGTATTTGCTGTTGGCAATATGCTTACTATCTGTAAACTTGCCGACATATTCTTCCCAAGTATCGCACCCGTCAAAAATGTCTCTCGAATAGTGTTTGAGAGCAGAGAAGTTAGCCTTTCGCATATCAATAGAAACGAATACTCCCTTGTCATTCGGTTCAACATAAAGATTTCTCTTGCTAACATCCGCAGGTTTATCGGTTGCCTTGAAACTCTGGTTATTAAATTCCTGAAATGCAGCGTT
>JAZQDA010000097.1:0-16923 GCA_045546535.1 Clostridia bacterium
ATGTTGTATCAGTAAGGGAAAAATGCGATTTTAATGACACTTTAAAAATTATTGTCCCGCATGTTGACGACGGTTCTGTTTTGTCAGCAGAGGGCGATATTGACATTATTTACGAAGATGATGATATAATTTGTTTTAACAAAGCATCAGGTACACCAACTCACCCATCAAACGGTCACCATTATGACACTTTGGCAAACTACGCACTCAATTATCTGAGAAAAAAAGATGATGAGTTTCATGCAGTAACTCGCCTTGACAGATATACATCAGGTATTGTTCTTGTCGCAAAGAATTTATACAGTGCATCAATTATGTGCACCAAGGAATTCAGCCAATTGATAGACAAAATATATTATGGTGTTTGCAAAGGATATTTTGAAAGTGATACGGGCGTGGTTGAAGCGCCAATAGGTAGATGTGAAGACAGTATTATTAAAAGATGCATAAAAGACGATGGAAAATATGCAAAAACCGAATTTAAAGTACTGGACAAACTTCCAAGCGGAAATTCACTGGTCGAATTTAAATTATACACTGGCAGAACTCATCAGATAAGAGTTCATATGAAGCATATTTCTCATCCTCTGAAAGATGATTTCCTTTATGATGATAATTGTGATGAAGATAAAGCATTTCGTCTGCATTGCGGAAAAATATCCTTCACACACCCATACACAAAAGAAATAATTGAGATAAAATGTGATATACCAGAATATTTTTATGAAAAATAAACCCCTACAATAGTTCTGTAGGGGTTTTGTTTTGAAATAAGTTGTTAAAATCTGAAATCTCTGATACCTTTTTCAATATTTGCAAGATTATTTTTAGCAATTTCCTTTACTTTTTCACTTGGTATCTTTTCAATTTCTTTTGCTATTAGTTCTTCGCCAATTTTCTTTGTGTCATCTGAAGCATAATCCAAAAGGTATTCTTTCAGCGTCATTAAAGCATTAGGGTGGCAACAGTTCTGAATCTGTCCGTTTTTACAAAGTGTCATAAAACGATCACCCGTTCTTCCTTCGCGGTAACACGCTGTACAGAAAGAGGGGATATAACCTGCTCTCATAAGCCAGTTTACAACTTCATCAAGAGTTCTCTGGTCAGATACGTCAAACTGTTCTGTATCATGCGGACGTTCTTTATCAGAATATCCGCCGACAGAAGTTCTTGATGCACCGCTTATCTGGGAAACACCGAGCCTAATGACTTTTTCTCTTAGTTCCTGACTTTCTCTTGTGGAAATTATCATGCCTGTGTAGGGGACGGAAATTCGAATAAGAGCGCAAAGTTTTGAAAAAATTTCATCACTTATACTGTTATCAAAAGCGGATGGGTCGATATCATCTGCTTTTTTGATTCTTGGGACGCTAATTGTATGAGGACCTACACCGAATTTTGCTTCAAGATGTTCAGCGTGCATCAAAAGCCCTGCGAATTCGTATCTATAGAGTTCAAGTCCAAATAAAACACCAAGTCCTACATCGTCAATTCCGCCCTCCATGGCTCTATCCATTGCTTCTGTATGATATTCGTAGTTATGTTTAGGGCCAGTTGGGTGAAGTTTTTCGTAACTTTCTTTGTGATATGTTTCCTGAAATAAAATATATGTACCTATTCCGGCGTCTTTGAGTTTTGTGTAATTTTCAACAGTTGTTGCAGCGATATTTACATTAACACGTCTGATAGCACCGTTTTTGTGTTTTATACTATATATAGTTTTTATGCACTCAAGAATATATTCGATAGGGTTATTTACGGGATCTTCACCTGCTTCTATTGCAAGTCTTTTATGTCCCATATCCTGCAGTGCAATAACCTCTTTTTTCACTTCTTCCTGAGTAAGTTTTTTCCTTGGGATTGTTTTGTTTTTTAAATGATATGGACAGTAAACACAACCATTTATACAATAATTCGATAAATATAACGGAGCAAACATAACAATTCTATTACCGTAAAAATCTTTTTTTATCTGCTCTGCAAGTGAATAAATTCTCTGAGTTATATTTTCATCTTCACAAGCGAGTAAAACCGATGCTTCACGGTGGCTGAGGCCTTTTCTTTCTTCGGCTTTTTTAATGATAGTTTCAATAAGTTCGGTGTTAGTTTTGTTTTGGTCAGCATATTCAAGAGTTTTTAAAATTTCTTCGTGAGAAATAAACTCTTCTGCTTTTGATGATTTGGGATTATACATTTTTTCACCTCAAAAAAATACGCTCCGCAAAAGCAGAGCGTCAATCATAAATAATTAACAGTCTTCCGCCTTATATAAAAATATTCGGTGTCAGAACCACAAAATTATTTTATCACTATGTATATGAAAAGTCAAGTTAAAGCGAAATTATTTAATTATTCTATACTTTGAATTTACATATGCCCAGTTCTGAGAAAAACTGCGCATATAATTCCAATATCCTGCTCCTTTGAGGGAAAATTCATCAATAAGTCCGTATTTCGCTTCAATGCTTCTGACATCTTCAAACCAGACTTCGTGTTGTCTGCCTGATTCATCATAATAGTTAAAAAACGGACTTTTAGAAGCATCGTCAAACTTAATTTCTGCACCATATCTCTGCGCTATTCTAATAGCAGTTTCGTTGCCTATACTGTCTGCTACCGTTACGCCTTTAGCATATGGCAAAAGCCAGTCATATCCGTAATTTGGTATACCAAGGAATATTTTCTCATTATCTATCGAACTTACCGCGTATTCTACAACTTCTCTCACTTTATTGACTGGTGCAACTGCAAGTGGAGGACCGTATGTGTAACCCCATTCATATGTCATAAGTAGCACAGTATCTGATTCAATACCTAACTGTGTGTAATTATGTCCTTCATATAGAGTACCTTGTTGTGTATCACTTATTTTCGGTGCTAAATCTACATTTACCGTATAACCATATTGACTCATCGTATCTCTGACATTTCTGACAAATGCGGTATATGCATCTCTGTCATCGGGGTTTATAAATTCAAAGTCAAGGTCAATCCCTGTATATCCTTTATCTTGCATAAGAGATAGCATATTATTTATAACAGTATTTTGCACTCCAATATCATTAAACAAAACTCTTGTTTTTTCTATTTGGAAATTTCCGTTTTGTTCGATAGATGAGAGAACAACAATCGGACTTGCATTCCATCTTTTAATTGTTGGTAATACCAATTCATCATTAGTGGTTATAAGTGTGCCGTCTGTATTAAATCCATAACTAAAAACTGCCACTGAGGTAGAGTATGCCGACTGAACATTTAAAAGATTTTGATTTATAAAAGGGTAGACATAACCAAAAACATTCATTTGTTTATCAGTTTGGTTATCGAACTCAATTGCTAAAATCTCACCCGGTCTTGGGTATGAAAAAATAAGATAGGGATTATTAAGTATAAGCCTTAACGGATTTGTGCCATATATTTCTGATATGGAAAACAGTGTTTCCCCAGCCTGAACAGTATGTAATAGTGTAGGTTTTAATATTATAAGACTTTGACCTACAACAAGATTTGGAAGCCCAAAAAGACCGTTATCTGCTATTAATCTCTGGGGTGATGTTCCATATTCCTGAGCAATTGAAAATATTGTATCACCGCTTTTTACAATATAAATATCCATTATATCATCACCATTCATAATAATCTTTTTTATAAATATGATTTCAAAACACTCATTATTCACAAAGTTAAATTTAGCGGAATATAATAAATTAAAAAATGAGGTGATTTAATGGCAATAAAAATCTTTATAGATCAGGGACATAACCCATCGGGACCAAATGCAGGTGCAGAAGGAAACGGGCTCAAAGAACAGGATATAACATATATTGTCGGCAGATATCTATATGATTTACTTCAGGCAAACCCCAACTTTACTGCAATGCTTTCGAGAAACACCCCAACAGAAACTCTTGGTACAAGTAACGCTACAAGTCTTCAGCAAAGAGTTAGAATGGCAAATTCCTGGGGAGCAAATTATTTTATAAGTATCCACACAAATGGATCTGTAAATCCTGAGGGCAACGGAACTGAAGCGTATGTCTACAGTCTCGGCGGAGAAAGTTATTATCTTGCACAGAATATAGTTGATGCTATTTCCAACAGGATGGGAACTGAAAACAGAGGTGTGTTTGCTAGACCTACTCTTTATGTTTTAAGAAGAACAAGAATGCCTGCGGTACTTGTAGAAATAGGATTTATATCTAATTATGAAGATGCAATGAAAATGAAAAATGACCCATATGGATTTGCTTTTGGCATTTATCAGGGCATTTTAAATTACTTTGGAATAACTTCCTAATAAGGAGAGACTGGACTATGATTATACCATATAATAGAATTAATGCCGTACTTTACGCTAACAGATGGGCGTTGTCCAGAAATCCTCAATATTATGATTACAACCAAATAGGAGGGGACTGCACAAATTTTGTATCTCAAAGTGTATATGCAGGAAGCGGTGTTATGAATTACACGCGTGATTTTGGTTGGTATTATATAAATGCCAATGACAAATCACCATCGTGGACCGGAGTCAAATTTTTTTATGATTTTATAACTACAAACGAAGGTCCTGGTCCATTTGGCGAAGAAGCACCACTTAGTGAACTTTTGCCAGGGGACGTAATACAACTTGGAAACGAAAATGATGTCTTTTATCACAGTCTGATACTAACAAGAATCAGAAACACACCCAGAGGCAGAGTGTATTTTGTCTCCGCACACTCGCAAGACGCAAGAAACCGTAGGTTATCCACATACAATTTTGAAAAAATCAGAGGTATTCACATTTTAGGTGTAAGAACTGAATAAAATAAGCCCTCATTTCAATCGAATGAGGGCTTAAATATTTATATTTCTTTTGTTTCAATAATCTTCGACTCAGATTTGAAATCTGCTAACGGTTCAAGACTACCGCCTGAAAAAACCACTTCAAATTCTTCGCCTGAAAGTTTTTCTCTTTCCATTAAAGCGTTTGCAACTGCAGTTAACTTATCTGTGTTATCCCTAATAAGTTTAAGACTCTTTTGATATTGCATATCAATAATTTTGAAAACTTCATCATCAATTTTTGCACTTACGGCTTCACTAACAGAACGCGATTGAACAAAATCCCTTCCTATGAATACTTCATCGTGCTCACTGCTGTATGATACAGGACCGAGTGAATCGCTCATACCAAATTTAGATACCATTTGTCTTGCCGCACTTGTCGCTCTTTCGATATCGTTTGAAGCACCTGTACTTATATCTTCAAGTATAAGTTTTTCTGCTGCTCTTCCGCCGAGGAGAACGCATATAGAGTCAAGGATATCATTTTTGGTAGTGTAACTCTTATCTTCTGATGGAAGATTCATTGTGTAACCACCCGCTCTTCCTCTTGGAATTATTGAAATCTGATGAACAGGGTCTTGTGAAGGCAAAAGACGTGAAATAAGTGCATGACCTGCTTCGTGGAAAGCAGTCAGTTTCTTTTCTTTTTCGCTCATAACTCTCGTCTTTTTCTCAGTGCCGACTACCACTTTAATCATAGCATTTTCAATTTCTTCCATACCTATAGTACGAAGATTATACCTTGCAGCAAGAAGTGCCGCTTCGTTAAGTAGATTTGCAAGATCAGCACCTGTAAATCCAGCAGTTGTCTTTGCAATAACTGAAAGGTCAACACTTGGGTCAAATTTTTTATTTCTGGCATGTACTTTTAATATCTCTTCTCTGCCTTTCATATCAGGAACATCAACAACTACCTGTCTGTCAAATCTTCCAGGTCTTAAAAGGGCAGTATCTAATATATCACATCTGTTTGTAGCGGCAATTACAATAACTCCTTGATTTTCAGAAAAGCCATCCATTTCAACCAAAAGTTGATTGAGTGTCTGTTCTCTTTCATCGTGTCCGCCGCCAAGACCCGCACCTCTCTGGCGTCCTACAGCGTCGATTTCATCTATAAAAATTATACTCGGTGCACTCTTTTTGGCTTGTTCAAAAAGGTCTCTCACCCTTGAAGCACCAACACCCACAAACATCTCAACAAAATCAGAACCGCTAATTGAGTAAAAAGGAACTTTCGCTTCACCTGCTACTGCTTTTGCAAGAAGAGTTTTACCGGTTCCCGGAGGTCCGACTAAAAGGACACCGCGCGGTATTTTTGCACCTAATTCTCTGAATTTGTTAGGTGCTTTCAAAAACTCAACTATTTCTTCAAGTTCCTCTTTTTCAGCGTCAGCACCTGCTACATCATTAAATGTCACCTGGTTTTTATCATGGACGTGCATCTTGGCACGGCTTTTCCCAAAGTTCATAGTGCCTCTGCCTGAAGAGCCACTACCTTTGAACATCATAATCCAAAAACCAATCATTATAACAAGTAAAATTATAGTAGGAAGCATAGAAAGCCACCAAGGATAACTTTCAGGCTCAGGAGTAACAATTTTTAAAGTCCCTTTTTCAACCTGAGTTTTAATTTCTTCTCCCGCATGGTCATAAAGCATGTTGAGTGATGGTACATAACATGATTTTATAACATTTTTTCCATATTGATTTGTTTCTTTTGTTTCTATTTTCACCAGATTCTGATCATATTCAAGTGAAATAACATTTCCAGATTTTATCTCGCTTACAAGTCCGGAAAAATCAACTGCTTCAGTCCCTGAAGTTGAGCTCATTAATGAGTATGCAATAAACAAAGCCACCAAGAGAACTATCCAGAAACCGAAATTTTTAAAAAATTTGCCCAATTTTACTACCTCCAGTAAAACACGATTGTTAATTTATATTTATGAATATATTTCTTCTTTCAAAACACCTATAAAAGGTAAATCTCTATATTTTTGTGCATAGTCCAAACCATAACCGACAATAAAGTAGTCCTCGTTAAGTATAAAGCCAACATAATCGGCTTTAACTTCTACCTTGCGTCTGGGTGGTTTATCAATGAGAGTTGCAATTTTTAAAGATGCCGGATTTTTTGTTTGAAGATAACAAAGAAGTCTTTCTATAGTGTATCCGCTGTCCATAATGTCTTCAATTACAATTACATCTTTTCCTGAAATATCTAGAGAAAGATCTTTTTTTAGTAAAAATTTACCGCTGCTCGTGGTTGTGTTACCATAGGTGGAAACCTGAATGAAATCTACTGAGTTTTCTGGTAATATTTCTTTTAAAAGGTCAGCAGTGAACATAAATGACCCGTTTAAAACAGAAATGAAAATTATTTCTTTATTATCATAGTCTTTAGATATTTGTTTTCCGAGTCGTTTTATTCTCTCCTTTATTTCATCTTCAGTGAAGAGAATCTTTTCGCACACATCGCTCATTGACATAATTGTCATTTCTCCTTTTGTATATGTATTTTAAGAACTTTTTTTGTTTCATCTGTAACTTTATATTTTTCGCTTACGCGATAGGGGACAATCGCTACAATTTCATCACCGTCACACAGTACAGGTACAGTGTGCCTCTTATATGAGGGTATTTTAAGTTCACACATAAGTTTTTTTAATTTCTTTTTGCCGTTCATTCCGTAAGGAATCATACAATCTCCATCACGCCTTGTCCGGAGTGTAAGGCGGTTTTTTACCTTTTCCAAATCAACAAACAAAGACATAGGTTCGTTTAAATTGATGTTTTCTGCCAAACTGAAAACATATTTTTGACCGTCAGCAAAATCAATTTGAGAATCAAGTGTAACATCAAAAGAAATTTCATTGAATTGCTCACTTTGTTTATCTGTAAAAATAATTTTATCAAAACTAGAAACAACTAAAATTCCGTTGGGCATATCGTATTGTTTTCCTGATGAAAGTTTATCCAGTAAA
Source organism: Clostridia bacterium (assembly GCA_045546535.1). Lineage (GTDB taxonomy): Bacteria > Bacillota > Clostridia > UMGS1810 > UMGS1810 > RGIG1828. The sequence goes on from JAZQDA010000097.1 coordinate 7,815, forward strand.
ATGTCAATATGCTTACTCTCTATGTTGTTACAATTACCTTGAAATTTTAAAAAAGCGTCATATAATATACGTTTTTTGATACTTATATGCTGTTTATCGAAAATTTGCTTATCTATTACTACATCATTGTCAGATACAGTTATGCAATCTGTTTTTTGTGCCTGAATTGAAATATATTCGTCATCATCACGTATATTTTTCGTATTTGCAAAAATAGTCTTAACAACTGACGGATTTATCTCTTTAAGAATTTTTATGACCTGATTTCTGATTTTGTTTCTTGTATAAAATACAGAAAAGTTTGTTTTGTCTGTACAATAGTCGATATTTTTTGATGAAAGATAAATTTCAATTTCATCGCGTGAAACATCATAAATAGGTCTTATTATATTATTATTTACAGGTTTTATTCCGGTAAGACCATTTAGAGATGAACCTCTTGCGAGATTAAAAATTACAGTTTCAACGCTGTCATTCATATTATGTGCCACAGCAATTTTTGTAAAGCCTTCATTTTTGCAAAGCAAATTAAAATATTCATATCTTTTTATTCTACCTGCGTTTTCCTCGCTGGTTTTCAATGATTTTGAAATAAGGGGAATATCAAAAGTTTCAGTATAAAATGTAACCCCGTATTTTTTGCATAAACTCTCACAAAAATTCTGATCTTGAATTGCATCATCACCCCTTATGGAATGATTAACATGTGCAGCACCTATACTAAAACCGATTTCATTTTTTAGTTCACACAAAACATCTAAAAGCATAACAGAATCAGCACCACCTGAGAGTGCAACTAAAACGCTGTCAGTGTGCGAAATCATTGAGTATTCAATTATATTATTTTTGATTTTATCAATAATTGATCTCAATACTTTACAACTCCTTGATATTTTGCTCAAGATTCATAAATCTTGTAAAATCGCTCCTCCAACCGAGTTTGATTGTTCCTACAGATCCGTGTCTGTATTTTGCAACTATACATTCAGCAATGTTTTTTTCAGGGGAATCGGGATTATAATAGTCATCTCTGTATAAGAACATTACCATATCGGCATCTTGCTCGATCGCACCTGAATCTCTAAGGTCGCTGAGCATGGGTCTATGGTCTGAGCGTTGTTCAGATGCACGGCTCAACTGAGAAAGACAAATTACAGGAACATTGAGTTCTTTTGCCATTATCTTGAGAAGCCTACTGTTTTCTGCAACTTCATTCTGGCGGCTCTCTTTATTTGTTCCCTGAATAAGTTGAAGATAGTCTATTACTACAAGACCAAGTTCGCCTCTCATTTTAAGTTTTAAACATTTTGATTTAATTTCAGTAACAGTAATACCTGCAGTATCATCAAGATAAATCGGTGCATTTAAAAGAACATTATAAGATGATGCAAGTTTACCTATATCTTCTTCTGTAACTTCAGCATTTCTCATTTTTTCGTTTGAAATAAGCGCTTCTGAACATAAAATCCTGTTCGTAAGTTGTTCGTTGCTCATCTCTAAACTAAAAATTGCAACGGGTACATTGGAATGGAGCGCAGCATTTGTCGCAATGTTAAGTGCAAAACTTGTTTTACCCATAGCAGGACGTGCAGCAATAAGTATAAGGTCAGAGGGTTGAAAACCTGATGTTTTGTAATCGAGAAGTTTAAAACCGCTTTTAACCCCGGTTATTTTTTCATTACTTGCTGCGTTTTCTTCGATTTTTGCAAGGGTAGAGGGGAGCACATCTTTTATGTGGATCAAATCATCATTTGTTTTATTCTGTACTATCTCATAAATCTTTTGCTCAGCACTGCGGAGAATGGAAGACACTTCGCCTTTTTGCTCATAACTTATTGATTCAATGTCTGAACCGGCCTCGATTAACTTACGCAGAATTGATTTATCTCTTATAATCTTAATATGATATTTAAGATTTGATGTGGTTGATACCATAAGACGAATTTTTGTAAGATATTCTATACCGCCTACAAGTTCAAAGTTTGAACCGAGTTGGCTTTTTAAAGTTACAAAATCAATAGGTTCACCTTTATTGGTTATATCAATCATTGATTTATATATAACTTTATGCTGCTCAAGGTAAAAATCTTCTGTGCGAAGTCCTGTCATTACATCAGGCATACAATTGTTATCAAAAATTACTGCACCGAGTACATATTGTTCTGCTTCAAGATTACTCGGCATATTCTTTTGTGTATCCAAAGCCATTTTAATACAAACTCCTTTTATTCGCTTACTACCTCAACGGTTAAAGTTCCTACGATTCCAGGATGCAGTTTAACTTCAATTTTGTGAATACCGGCGTTTTTAATTCCGTCAGGAAGAACAATTTTCTTTTTATCAATACTGAGTTTATGTTGTGAATTTATTTGTTCTGCCACTTCTTTACTTGTTATAGAACCGAAAAGTTTTCCGTTTTCTCCTGCTTTAGCAGAGATTTTCACTTTAATATTCGAAAGTTTTTCTTTAAGTTCCTGCGCTTTATCTAATTCCTGTTGCTTTTTAAAGTTTTCGGAATCTTTTTTACCTTTATAATCATTTATGTTTGCATTTGTTGCCTCAATTGCATATCCTTTGGGAATAAGAAAGTTTTTGGCGTAACCATCGCTGATGTTTTTTTCTTCTCCAATTTTGCCCTGACCTTTTAAATCTTTAATAAAAATAACTTTCATATCGTTATACTTCCTTTCGTGATTTTATATATATTCGTCAATTGCGGTTTTTAAAAGTTGCTCAACTTCGGAAACGGTTTTATCAGTAAGTTGTGCACCGGCAATGGTCATATGACCACCACCACCAAGTTTTTCAGTTATTAACTGAACATTAATATCACCAAAAGAACGTGCACTTACAATAATTTTGTCACCCATATCGCATATAACAAAAGATGATGAAATATCCGTAATGTTAAGAAGTTCATCAGCCGCCTGTGCTACGATGGTTTGCATATCTTCATCGTTTTTGATACAAGTTGCAATTGCCACTTTATTTCTGTAAGTAGATGCATTCTCAATAATTGCCCACTTTTTAACAAAGGTATTTAAATTTATCTGAAAGAGTTTTTTTACTTCAATAGTATCAACACCACGTCTTCTTAAAAAAGATGCAGCATCAAAAGTTCTTACTCCGGTCTTGAAAGTGAAATTTTTGGTATCCATAAAAATACCTGCATACAGTGCAACTGCATCTGATGTTTCAAGCGTTACATCGTCTATATATTGAAGCATTTCTGTTATAAGTTCACTTGCAGATGATGCATAAGGTTCGTGATATGTGATAAGTGCATTTTCAATAAAATCAGTACTTTTCTGATGATGATCGATAACAATTATATTCTTTGTAACATCAACAAGAGCAGGTTCTTCCACCATTGAATATTTCTGCGTATCAACAACAAATAAAAGTGTTTCGCTGGTTATATATTCGTTAGCATACGCTTTGCTTACAATCACATCTCTGTATACATCGCCGTATTTTTCAAGAAATCTTTCAACTGTCTGATTATAAGTATCAATGACTATTTTCGCTTTTTTGCCAAGAGAACGGATTATAGCATAGAGTCCTATTGCAGAGCCTAAAACGTCAACATCTGCATATCTGTGTCCCATAATCATAATTTCTTCAGATGATGATATTATTTCTTTTATTGCCTGAGAAACAACTCTTGCTTTAACACGAGTTCTCTTTTCAATTTCTTTTGTTTTTCCGCCGTAAAAATAATACTGTTCCTTATCTTTTACAACTACTTGGTCTCCGCCTCGTCCAAGTGCCATATCAAGTGCAGAATATGCAAAAGCGTCATTTTGCATAAGAGAATCTCCGTCTGTACCGATACCGACACTGAGAGTAGGGGGAACCTTATTTGCAGTAAGTATATTTTTAAAAGCATCAGTAAAAGAAAAAGAGTCTTTAATCATATTTTCAAGATATGATTTCTGAACATATAGGAAAAATCTGTCTTTTTCGTATTTAATAAGTATTCCGTTTGAATCCTGAGCAAGTGAATCCAGTGCTTCTTCAATAAAGGCAGTAAGTTGGGGTCTGTCAGCATTGGGTGTTCCTTGCATCAGATCATCATAATTATCAATAACCAATATGCAACTTACAAAAGCCTCATCGTGATATTTAATTTTAAGGCTTTCATATTTGGTATAATCATACCAATATAACGCAATATAATAATTATCAGGTGAAGAAGTGTTGATAAAATCTATCATAACTCTGTATGAATGTTCATTATGACGGATTTTACAACTTGTTTTTTCAGGTTCGTTTTTATCAAAATTAATTTTATTTATATCAAAATTAGGAATATAATCAGTTAAAGGAAGATTATATAAAAATTCTTTTCCGCAAAGTTTTGAAAAGCCTTTATTATTCCATTCAATATAGCCGTCAGGACGGATTATTACAACAGGTATCGAAAAATCATGCAGAGTTTTAAAAACGGTTTCACCAAGTTCAATATTCATATTACCGATGTATCCGAAAACTTTTTTCTTGTTATGATATCTAGACCAAGCAAAAGCACAGGAAAGCAGAACAAAAACAGCAAATTCAACAAGAGCCGTCTTTACATCAAACAATAAGGTAACAGATGAAAGTAATAATATAATCCACAAATAATAAAAATTGTGTAATGATACAATTTTTAGAAAAGATTTAAACTGTTTCATATTTTTCACCTCTGTAAAATCGCATAAAAATAGTCATTATATTTAATATTATATTATTATAGCACTAAATGGTCTTTAATACAAGATTATTTTCACCATTTATTTCATTTAATTTAAAGAATACTTATCATTAAAAAGTGAAATATTATTTATTGGGAGATGATAATAAAATGTTTGATAAAATTGCTTTGACGATTGTTATCATCGGTGCTCTCAACTGGGCTTTCATCGGAGTATTCGGCATAGACCTTGTAGCGCTCCTCTTTGGCGGACAACTTTCCCTTATGTCAAGAATAGTGTATACTGTTGTTGGTCTTGCAGGACTCTGGTCTATATCACTTCTTTTCAAAAGAATGATACCGAAAACAGAATAATATAAAAAGCGAAGTTCGTAAGGACTTCGCTTTTTATATATCTTTAATATTGTCAAAACGGAAAATCTGTGTTACAATTATCTCAGTTCTAATATATATATTACTGATTAAGGAGTTTGTTATGGCAGACAAACAAGAATTTATAAGAAATTTTTGTATAATAGCACATATTGACCACGGGAAATCCACACTTGCAGACAGAATGCTTGAAAAAACAGGAGTGTTGTCTGAGAGAGATATGGAAGACCAAATTCTTGATAATATGGACCTCGAGAAAGAAAAGGGGATTACCATAAAAGCAAGGGCAGTTAAACTTTTGTACAATTCAAAAGACGGAAACCAATATATACTTAATCTTATCGACACTCCCGGACATGTAGACTTCAATTATGAAGTTTCAAGAAGCCTTGCCGCATGTGAAGGTGCTGTTTTGGTTGTCGATGCTGCTCAGGGCATTGAGGCTCAGACCCTTGCCAATACTTATCTTGCAGTCGATCACGATCTTGAAATCGTGCCTGTAATTAATAAAATTGACCTTCCGAGTGCAAGACCTGATTTTGTTAAAGATGAAATAGAAAATATAATAGGGATTGAAGCCCAGGATGCCCCCTTGATATCTGCAAAACAGGGTATTGGAATTGAAGATGTTCTTGAAAAAATTGTTGAAACTGTCCCTGCACCAAACGGCGACATCAACAATCCACTGCAGGCACTCATATTTGACTCATATTATGATGCTTACAAAGGCGTTATTGTGTATATAAGAGTGAAAGAAGGAAAAGTAAAAAAAGACGATATTATTCGTTTTATGGCTACCGAAAAAGAGTTTTCTGTAGTTGAAGTCGGCTATCTTTCACCGCTTGGAACAATTCCCTCAAACGAACTTTGTTCAGGTGAAGTAGGCTATATAGCAGCAAGTATCAAAAATGTTAAAGATGCGAGGGTAGGGGACACTATTACCACTGTCGAAAAACCTGCTCTACAACCTCTCCCTGGATATAAAAAAGTTAATCCCATGGTTTTTTGCGGTATTTACACATCTGACGGTTCAAAATTCCCGGATTTGAGAGATGCTCTTGAAAAATTACAACTCAATGACGCTTCATTAACTTTTGAACCCGAAACATCAATCGCTCTCGGTTTTGGTTTCAGATGCGGTTTTCTCGGGCTTCTCCACATGGAAATTATTCAGGAGCGTATTGAGAGGGAATTCAATCTTGATATTGTTACAACTGCACCGAGCGTTATATATAAAATCTGTAAAACAAACGGTGAAATTGTAAACATTGATAATCCCACAAATATGCCGAATGCCTCAGAAATTGAATATATGGAAGAACCGATTGTTGATGCTTCTATAATGCTTCCAACCGAATTTGTAGGAAACATTATGGAACTTTGTCAGGATAGACGCGGTACGTTTAAAAATATGGAATATATTGATGACACAAGGGTTGTTCTTCATTACGATTTACCGCTTAATGAAATAATTTATGACTTCTTTGACGCCTTAAAATCACGTACACGCGGCTATGCTTCGTTTGATTATGATTTAAAAGGATATCAGCAGTCAAAACTTGTAAAACTCGATATGCTTTTAAATGGTGATGTTGTTGATGCACTTTCATTTATAGTACATGAAACAAAGGCTTATGCAAGAGGAAGAAGAATCGCGGAAAAATTAAAAGAGTCTATTCCAAGGCAACTCTTCGAAATACCGATTCAAGCAACTATAGGTAATAAAATTATTGCCAGAGAAACTGTAAAAGCAATGCGTAAAGACGTTTTAGCAAAATGCTACGGTGGAGATATTACGAGAAAGAAAAAACTTCTTGAAAAGCAAAAAGAAGGTAAAAAACGAATGAGACAAATCGGTACAGTTGAAGTGCCGCAAGAAGCATTTATGTCTGTTTTAAAACTTGATTAATTAAACAAAAACTCTCTGAAAATTAATATTCAGAGAGTTTTTTATTCTAATTTTATGTTGTTAAATGGGTTATTGTCTGCAGCGTCTTTCATATCCTGACTGTTTATATGTGTATATATCTGTGTTGTCGAAATACTTACATGACCTAGAATTTCCTGCAATGTTTTTATATCGACATTTCCTTCTTTATACATAATAGTTGCTGCAGTATGTCTTAATTTATGCGGCGAATATCTGCTTTCATCAATATCTGCCGCTTTAAAATATTTTTTTGCTAAAATTTCAACCATACGGTTGGAAATTCTCCTGTTTTTACCGCTTATAAATAGAGCATCACGGTCATTATAATCGACTTCACCGGGTCTTACCACGAGATAGGAGTTGATAGCGTTTATACATATGTCATTCAAATATACGATTCTTTCTTTATTTCCTTTACCGATAACACGCAAAGTACGTTTTTCAAAGTTAATATTGCTTATGTTTATACCTACAAGTTCAGATAAACGAAGACCGCAATTTAAAAATAAAACAAAAATAGCAACATCTCTCTCTTTAAATTTCCCATCAATAGATTTTAAAAGGCGAACACTTTCTTCAAGAGTTAGAAATTTAGGAACTCTTTTTTTCAGTTTAGGGGTATCGAGATTAAGTGCTGGGTTATTCTCAATAAAACCAATCTTTACGCTAAGGTAGTTATAAAAGGAGCGAAGACTCGCAACTTTACGCGCTTTATAACTGTCATTTGAAGATTTGTTATTATTTATGTATGTCATAAACTCATACAGGTCGTTTAAATCTACCTGTTTAAGTATATCTTGATTGAAATCTGTGATATCAATTTTCTCAATATCATCAATCGGCAAATTATTACTGACAGCGTGTAAGTATTTGAAAAAAGTTCGCAGATCATAATAATATTCTTTAACAGTGTTTTCAGAACGTCCTTTGATTACAAGCATATAATTCAGGTAATTCCTGAGTATATCAGGAACATCACTGTATTTTGTTTTAGAGGATTTGATCATATTTTCGCCCTCCCTCATTTCGCAAAATTTTAATTTTGCGAAATGAACAGTCGGAATTTCATTTCCCTACTTTTAGTTAGTTTTTATAATTTCGTCTTCTGTTACAATAAAATTGCACTTTACATCATTATTGTCTGACGGGATTTCAATGTCTGATATCTGCTCTTTAAAACTTAAAGCAACAAGTTCGGGTTTGTTTTTTAAAGAATTAATAAAATTATCATAATAACCTTTACCATAACCAATTCTGTTTCCTCTGCGGTCAAAAACCAGTCCCGGTAAAACTATCACATCGATTTCGTGTCTGAAATCGCCAATGGAATTATTTTCATCTATCCCATATATGTTTTTAGAAAATGTATCGGCTGTATTTAATTTAACAGCATTCATCAAATTGCAATCCGGCAAACATTTAGGTATTAAAACTGTATGTCCATTATTTAATAAATAATCGATAATGTCCCCTGTTTTTACTTCGCTCGAAAAAGATTTATAAATAAAATATGTCTTTTTTAAATTGTTGTCTACAAAAGTATTTAAAAAGTTATTACATATCAAATCTGATTTTCGTTCAATTTCTGACGAGGTTATGTTATTTCGAATATTTTTGAATTTTATACGTAATTCGGTTTTAGTCAACTTATGCATATAGCATATCTCCGTAAAGTCTATCTTTAGTTTCTTTACCTTTTAAAACTTCAGTAAGAGTAAATGCAAATTCCGATGCAGTACCAGGTCCACGAGATGTAATGACATTTCCATCTATGCAAACTGATTTATCACCTATTGTTGCACCTTTGAGATATTTTTCAAAAGATGGATAACAAGTTGCGGTTTTTCCTTTTAATACTCCAAGATTTCCAAGTATCATGGGGGCAGCACAAATTGCGGAAATTAAAGTTCCTTTTTTATTTTCATCTGATATAAGCGTACAGAGATTATTGCATTTTAAAAGATTTGTTGTGCCCGGCATACCGCCTGGGAGAACAATAAGTTCAATATCGTCTGAAATTTCGCTGAAATATATATCAGCAATCACAGGAATTAAGTGTGCGCCCATAACAGTTTTGTTATCGGTAATTGAAACGGTTTTTACGCCTATTT
>JAZQDA010000098.1:0-5554 GCA_045546535.1 Clostridia bacterium
AGTAAAAAAGCCGGCAATACTGATGCAGTAAAGCCGACTATAAGACCATCCCAAAGGGAACAAGGCTCAGGAAGCCCCTGTAAGCCCCCAAACGAACCGCCAAAAGGAAAAGATACCAGGACCCCAACAAAGTCCGCTTAGAAGCCCGCCTATGACTTCATAAACAAAAATAAAACTCTTTCTTTCTCTCAATCCCGCCTTGCGGTATGTTATTTTATATTTTTTATATATTTTTTCCCTATAATTGTATGCACCGCTGAACTACGAGAGAAACACAGTCGATATACGAGAGAAACACAGTCAATATACGAGAGAAACACAGTCAGCAGGAACAAAAACGAAAATCTATTGACTATTTCTCGTAAATGTGTTAGCATCGTTTTGTGAAAGGGTGTGTTCTTGTGATACCTGTTTTGGAAAATCAGTTTCCCGCAGAAATCCCGGTTGCTATTCGCTATAACAAACATTACCCCGTTGTTATGGCTAATAAACTAATTCGTGCGAGAAAAGATAGGCTAACTATTCTTGAAAGCAAACTTGTGCGGTTGGCTATATCCAATATCGTAGAACTAGATACAAAACTGAATACTTACAGTATTTCCGTAAATGAATTAGCGGATTTCTTAGGAATTGATAGTTCTAATATCTATCGGGAAGTTCCGCAGATTGCAAAAGGCTTGATTGATAAGAAAATCTATATGCCTATTGGAACTTATGATAGAAATGGACGGGAAAACTTTGAAGTTTATACTTGGGTCAGTTATGTGAAGTATGAGAACGGTGTTATAACTCTGCGACTGAATGATAGTATAAAACCCTATTTACTTGGGCTTGATAGTCTATTCACTAAGTATGGCTATGATAATATTCTAACTTTACCTAGTGATATTTGCGTTGTTCTCTTTGAATTGCTTATTAGTTTTGAAGGTCTGCGGATTTATAATATCAAAGTTGATGCTTACCCGGATGTAGAACTAGAACCGGGAGAGTTCTGTTTTCCTATTGATAATCTGCGGAAGTTCCTAGAATGTGAAGATAAATACCCTAATGCAAGCGACTTTATAAAATGGGTTATAGAATATAACCTAAATATCATTATGAAGGAAACACTTTGCAGAATAAAGTATAGAACAGTCAAAAAGGGACGGTCTATAAAATACATTGTTTTCAAGTTCGTTGGATGGTTAGAAGACAGAGAACTAGAAGCAAAAATAAGCAAACTAAAATTGAAGGCGGGGACGAACAATGGATAACGAGTATATAAGCATAATGGAATTTGCAGACTTAGCAGGTGTATCTATTGGAGATTTATTCGGGCAGGTCATACGGGGCGAACTAGAAGGACTTTACAAAGAGGTTGATAGAAAGACTTATATTTCTAAAACCGCCTTAGAACGCTTCCAGAAGCCCGCAGAAGAAGCCCCGCAGGAAGAACCCGCAGAACCAGAAGCAGAAGAAAAGCCCCGCAGACCATACAAAGAAGACCCCATTGAAGAATATGACGAAGGGGATTTTGATGAAGAAGACCCGCAGGAATATGACGGGGACGAAAATCGTCAAAGATGGTTAGTGCAGGAACTAAAAGAAACTTCTGCAATGGTTAGGCATCTATTGGGACAACTGCGGAAAGCCGATGAAATAATAGAACAAAAGGATAAGCAGATACAGGAACTTTCATTGCAGTTGGCAGAAATGGCAGTAAAAACCCACGCAATAACAGAACAGGCATTGCAGACAGTCAATCAGCAACAAATACTTACTGCAATGGCTACAAAGAAAGTTCCGTGGTATAAGCGGTTATTATCTGCGGGAAAGGTTGGTAAAGATAATGCGGGAAATATTTGATGGTTTCTTATGTGAATTAGATAGTTGTTGCAAAGAATTAGTTGATAATACAACCCCGTGTGCGGACTGCGGGCATTGTATTGATAGCATACTTTACGCAGAAGCAGAAGCCGAAGCAATGCTAAGAGAAGACCCGTATTATATAGACGGGGACGGGAATACAAAGAAAATCAAATTATAAAAATAACTGCGGGAATGTTTAGGCACTCCCGCAGTTGTATGTATTATAAGCCGAGTTCCTTTCTCAACTGTTCCTCATAGGACAGTTTAGGCTCGTCCTTCTTCTTCTTTTCCTTCTTGAGATGGGGGAAATACTTGTCAATGACTGCCTTGCGGATAGTCTTCATATCATCGGTTTCGTATTCTTCCTTGGTGAGATTATTAGTCTTCTTTACCTTGGGAGTATTTGCAACGAGGGAAACATACCAAATCTTGTCTTCTTCCGTGCCGTGTGCCTTGAACCACTCAGTAAGGAAGGGCTTAGTCAAATCACGGGCAGAAGTAGGAGCCTCAAAAACGGGGTTTTTCTTAGCCATTGTTATAACAACCTTTCTATAAAATAAAGTCTGTAAGTATTCTATTGCATTGTTAGTAAAAAGTCAATGTTTGATTTTTACCGTGTTTTGCTGAACTACAACTAACAAAGATTTGTTTGCGGATAACGGACAATAAAGGTTGCTAAAAAATGGTTAGTTAGAATTACCCCCAAATAACCCCAAATAACGAACTTTTTACAGGAAAATGGGGTTTTGACTGCAAGTTTTGTATAGCACGAACGCAACCAAATATTTATTTTGTTGCGTTCGCAGTTTTGAGCCAAAAGCAGAAGCAGAAAGAAGCCCGCCTAAGTGTTGCTTTTTGTTGTCTGCGGGAATGGGTGCAGTTTGGGAAATAATGGGGTATTGTCTGCGGTGTTCGCTTTTGTTCTGCTTTTGACAGTCGCTTAGTGGTAGAACTAAGCCCCGGTAAAAGGAGAATCTACCGCCACCTAAATTCGCCTTAGAGCAACGGTAGATGGTGCGTAAAGGCTGAGCCTGTTTCGCCATTGATTGATTTTCAAAAAAATTTTTGATAGAATATACTTACAGTGAATTATCGTAGTATGGAATTGAAACTTGATTTGGTGGGAGTTTTGCTCCGGTATATAGCGGTTTTGAGTTTGAAAATATTTTTTTCCCGAAATTACCCCTATACCCCCCGCAGGACAAAACAGGTAAAATTATATGAAAGTATTCTCATAATGTATTGTAAGGTATTCTATCTTGTATAGATTTTATATAAATTACACCCCGTCAAATGCTATTTAGTATGGGCGGGGTGTTTTATATTGCAGTCTTACAGGCAGAAATACCACAAAATAATAATGATTGAAAGGTGGGTGCAGTATGGATAATGCACTAAGACAGCAAGTAAAACTTTTGAAGGCTTATAAGAATATATCTTATAAGGAATTAGCGTAGCAAATAGGAATTAGAACAAAGTCTTTCTATAATTGGCTACATGGTGAGTATGATTTCAGCGATAGAACCGCAGATAAATTACATAATGTTTGTATGGAATTGATGGGGCCATAATATGGAACATACTATACAAGATTTTTATAATACCTTATTTACGAGAGAAACACAGTATAACTATGATACTTACTTACTGCGGAAGTTATAGGACTTTATCAGCCAATAGGAAGACATACAAGAAGTATGGAAAGCAATACAGGGTTTCAGCGGTTGGTATTATGTTTCTACCTATGGGAATGTATTATCATTGAAGCAGAAAAGACCCGCAATATTGAAGCCATAGAACACGGGAAAAGGCTATTACTATGTAGATTTAGAGGGGAAGCAGTATAAGATACATAGATTAGTTGCAAATACTTTCCTAACTAACCCGGATAAAAAGCCCGTAGTCCATCACAGGGACGGGAATAAGCATAATAACAGATTAGAAAACTTATAGTTCGCCACATACAAAGAAAACGCAGATTATTACCAAAAGGAAAAGAAAAAGGATGCTGAAAAAGTATTACTTGCGGTTTCTCCCGACTGCTAATATTGATTATGTTTTCTTACTTACTTTATATGATTTGGCAGACTATAACACGGACACGAAAACTTACAGTATAATAACCTATAAATCACTTGCGGAATTGGCTAGACTATGTTCCGTAAGTGATAAGACCTTACGCAGACATTTAGTAGATACAGAGTATAGCCCTTTCTTACAATGGGATAAGCAGAATAAGAGGGTTATACTGCTGAATGACTTCTCTAAGAATGGTTATAAAACACCGTTCCTTACCGTCAGCCCCGAAGAAGTCCGTCTTTTGCTTACTTAGAAAGATAATTTACTATGTAAGTATTTGATATATTTGAAATATTATTGCGGTTATTCTGCTAGTAAGTGCATAGATACTACCTGTAAGCAGTTTCTTTCTGCTATTGGATATAGTTCTAATTCTTCATACCCGTCTAAGATAAGCGGATATAACGCACTATTGGAGCAGGAAGGAATACTAAGAATAACAAAGAAACACGATGAAAGGGGATATTTGCGGAATATTTATAGTTTCTAAATGTTCCGTAATATCCAATAAATACTTTATAACGATACTTTATGGAAACTTTGTAATTATACTTTATAAGATTTATACACTTTTTGTCCTAGTCCTTTATACATAAAGTGTCCTAAACCTATATATAAAAAGTGTCCTAAAACCATTATACATTTTTTGTCCTATAAATAAAATAAAAAAGGAGATTTACAAAGATATGGCTTATACAAAAGAGCAGATAGAATGGCTATGGAAAAACGGTAAGATGCCGGACTGGGCTTATTTTCAGCAGAACGGGAAGACCGCACAGGAGAACTATGTTTTAGCAACTGAGAGGGCTAAACAAAGGATATTAGATACCTATAATCAGCGATAGGAAGAAGCCCGCAGGAAGGAAGACCAAAAGAAGCAGGAAGCAGAAGCCCAAAAGCAAATAGAAAAGCAGTTAGAACAGGCAGTAGAAAAGGCTTTGCAGGATATTCTAGGCAACTTCGGCAAATGATTTGCGGGCTATTGGAACAATACATAGAGGGCTTGACTGTGTTTCTCTCGTAAATCAAAGGGCAGTAAAAAAGCCGGCAATACTGATGCAGTAAAGCCGACTATAAGACCACCCCAAAGGGAACGAGGCTCAGGAAGCCCCTGTAAGCCCCTAAACGAACCACCAAAAGGAAAAGATACCAGGACCCCAACAAAGTCCGCTTAGAAGCCCGTCTATGACTTCATAAACAAAAATAAAACTCTTTCTTTCTCTCAATCCCGCCCTGCGGTAAGTTATTTTATATTTTTTATTTATTTTTTCCCTATAATTGTATGCTCCGCTGAACTACGAGAGAAACACAGTCAATATACGAGAGAAACACAGTCAATATACGAGAGAAACACAGTCAGCAGATGTAAAAACGAAAATCTATTGACTATTTCTCGTAAATGTGTTAGCATCATTTTGTGAAAGGGTGTGTTCTTGTGATACCTGTTTTGGAAAATCAGTTTCCCGCAGGAATACCGGTTGCTTTTCGCTATAACAAACATTACCCGCTTGTTATGGCTTATAAACTAGTTCGTGCGAGAAAAGATAGGCTAACTATTCTTGAAAGCAAACTTGTGCGGTTGGCTATATCCAATATCGTAGAACTAGATACAAAACTGAATACTTAC
>JAZQDA010000099.1:0-12036 GCA_045546535.1 Clostridia bacterium
GAAATTGCTGATAACATCGCAAAGGGCAATATCGGTGCTGATGCTTTTGTAGAGGCTTACGGCAAATCTCAAAGAATTAAGGATATTGCAAGCAAGGAATAAGGTGAATTGAAATGACTGCCAATAATATGAATCAGTTAAATAATATGTTGATGAAAGAATTGAGAAAGGCAATGACTGTTGCTTCTGATAAAATGTTGGCAGATATGTATGGTGAAACCGGAAAGTTTTATACCAAAGGAAACCCTAAAATATATAAGAGAACTGGTGCTTTGGGCGATACACCAAAGACATCCCCTCTAACATCTTCTCTTACATCTGTGGGCGGTGTAGTGTCTTTTAATGCTTATTTAGACCAGACACACCAATATACCACAGGTACGTTTACAATGGGACAAGTTCTCGAAAGAGCGGAATCTACTCATTTTAGGGCTGGAATATTAGGTAAGCCTAAATTCTGGCAAGCATCAGAAAAGAAAATGGAGAGGACATTAAATCAAACGATGAGAAAATTCTTCAAGAAGATTTGAAAGGAGTGATTTTTTATGGGTAATGTAAAAGAAGGTCGCTCTACGGTCTACAATGAGATAACGTCCGAAGAAAAATTGCGACAAGTGAACCAAGATAATATCCAATTAGAGGAAGATTTCTTGGAATATCTTGCATCCATAGATAGGTCAAAAGGAACTATTAAACAATATAAAGCAAATTTACATATTTTCTGGTGTTGGAATTTAGAGTCGAATAAGAATAAATTCTTCGTCGATTTAACAAAGAGAGAAATTGCTAAATTCCAGAGCCACGCATTGAATATTTGGAAATGGTCTCCAAAGAGAATTAGAACGGTTAAGGCTACTATTTCTTCTTTGAGTAACTATGTTGAGAATATTTTAGATGATGAGTATGAGGGATATAAACCAATCGTGAGAAAGATTGAGTCTCCCGCTGATGAGGCAGTCAGAGTGAAAACCGTATTCCAAATGGAAGATTTACAACCTCTTTTAGATACTCTTGTTGAAAAAGAGGAATATATGAAAGCCTGTATGCTTGCCCTTGCTATGTATAGCGGAAAGAGAAAGGCTGAATTGACAAGATTTAAGGCTTCTTACTTTGATAGTGAGAATTTGATTTGTGATGGTGCTTTATATAAAACACCAGAGAAAATGCAAACAAAAGGTCGTGGTCAAAGAGGTAAACTGCTTGATGTTTACACCCTTGCAAAAGCGTTCCAGCCTTATCTTGATTTGTGGATGAAAGAAAGGGAAAAACTCGGAGTAACTACCGACTGGCTGTTCCCTAAATATAAAGATGGAAAGTTTGTTGATGAGCATATTGAAATTTCGTTTATGGATTCTGTATCAAGAACATTTTCAAATATGCTTGGCAAGTCTTTCTACTGGCATAGCATTAGACACTATTTCACAACATACTTGCTTGAACAAAATCTCCCAGAAAATATTGTTCAATCTATTCAGGGTTGGAGTTCCAGCGATATGTTGAGAATCTACGATGATAGGTCAAGCGATTCACAACTTGAAAAATACTTTGGTGCTGACGGCATTAAAGAAGTCGAAAGCAAAGGATTGTCTGACCTGTAATTTAATATAAAATTTATCGCTCACCTTATTCGATTTAGGGTGGGTATTTTTATTTCTAATAACGAAGAAAGGAGGTTGTTTAATTGTCAAATTTTAGTGCGAATATTCAAGCCATATTAGATACTTCTAAATTCAACAAACAAATTAAAGAATTAGAAAGTAAAGAATATTCTATCAATAGGTTTAAACTGAATACAAAGGGTTTACCATCGCAAATTCAGGCTTCATTGGATGGTCATAATTTCACTATCAATATTACCGGAATTAAGACAAGCAATATTGAAAGTCAAATGAAGTCTGCCGGAAATAAAGCGGGGCAATCTTTTTCTCAATCTCTTGTTAGCAGAATAAACTCACAGATTTCTTCTGGTGGTATTGATGCTGCCGTTGCGAGAGTTCAGCAGAAGTTTGATACCTTAAAGGCAACCATAAATTCTATGGGGTCAGGAAGCAATCAAACGGCACTTCAAAACAAGTTAATTGCCATTGGTTCTGAACTTGGTCACTTAAAAGTTTTACAGGATGAGTTTTTAAGAGGCGGTTTGGCTGGAACATCTTTAATTGATAAGTATGGGGATTTTCAATCAACATTATCAAGAGTTAAGAATGGTCTTACCGAAGCAACATCCGAGACAAAACGATTTGCAAAAGCAACTGATGTTGTGGCTTTGCAAAACAAAATGGAAAGTTGGCTCAACAAAAATACAAGAGCCACAAAGACATATGGCAATACAGTACAAGGATTTATAAGTAAATTGCAATCATTGTCTGCACAAGGCAATGTTTCAACTGCTGACTTGAATGAACTTTCTGATGCGTTTAGGAGAGTTGACAACGCAGCGGAATCAGCGGGTCTCAAAGGAAAATCTTTTGGTTCTTCAATTAAGGGAGCATTCCAGAGCATTAGCAGATATGTTGGTGTTTCTACTCTTATTTATGCGGCATTTAACGCAATAAAGAATGGTATCAAAAACATTGTTGACCTTGACACTGCTTTGGTTGACTTGCAAAAGACAACCGATGCTAATGAGGCACAGTTAAGGGAATTTTATTATACCGCAAACGAAACGGCAAAGGCTCTTGGCTCTACTACGAAAGAAGTTATTCAAGCCGCAGCCGATTGGTCGAGATTAGGATATAGTATAAAAGATGCTCAAACAATGGCAGAGACATCTTCTATCTTCGCTTCTATCTCGCCCGGTATGGATATAAGTACGGCTACCGATGGTCTTGTTAGTGCTATGAAAGCATTCGACATCGAAGCGGAAGATGCTCTTGATGGAATTGCAAGTAAGATTAACGCTATTGGTAACACACAGGCAGTTGATAACCAAGACATTGTAAATGTTCTTACAAGGTCATCTGCCGCAATGAAAGAGGCAAATAACACCCTCGAAGAAACTATCGCACTCGGTACTGCTGCCACGGAAATCACGAGGGATGCAGAAGCCGTAGGCACTGCGTTAAAGACAAAATTTTCAAGAAATTGTCTTTATGCACAGAAATGTGCATAGTGAACATATTTAATTGCAGGTAAAGCGTAAAGCCTTGCACCACAATAATGGAGAAATCACATTATGAAGGTACGAAAGTAGAAACAACGCAAGGATGGTATATGGTCAAAAGCCTAACTACCGAAAACAATCGCAGTTCTTGCAGCGAAGCACCCTAACGTTATACATAGACCATATGTTATTAGTCGAGGGTGAACGTTCAACGACTATCCCCAAGTCGGGTTACAGACTTTGAGAATAAGGGTGGAAATCCCGAATATCTGTAACATTAGGAGTACGGCTTAATCGCAAATGAAGTCGGTGAAAACCCGTTAAATGGAAAAGGTATGACTGCTATCTATTTTTAGATGTGGTTAAGAAATAGTCTACTCTCATATGAAAGTATGAGTATTGTTAAACTTTTAAGATGTATTAGTGAATAAAAGAAAAACATATACAGAAGATGATTACAAAATCAAATGCAAAGAATTAAATGTTATTTTTGTTGGAACTCATAAAGAGAGCCACAGAGGAACAATGATTGATTATATTTGCAGTGAACACAAGGATAAAGGAATTCAATCTTGTGATTGGTCGCATTTTAGACTTTATAAGAAAAGTTGTCCTTACTGTTCTGGAAGATACAAAACTAATGCCGACATTTTACCAACCATAAAGAATAAAAATGTCGAGTTGATTTCCGAATATACTGGAAACGAAAAACCGATTACTTGTAGGTGTAAAGAATGCGGGAATGTGTGGACTACATTGCCAAAAGTTCTTGTCACAAACGGCTCTGGTTGCCCTGTGTGCGGAAAATTAAAAGCGGTAAAAGCAGAGAGCAAATCGCACGATGAATTTGTCGCAGAATTGAAGAAAATAAATCCGCATATAGAGGTTTTAGGAGAATATAAAAACACCCACCACAAAATCAAATGTAGGTGTAAAATTGACAATACAATATGGTATGGCTATCCAGCAAATTTATTAAATAGAAGTGCTGGTTGCCCTACTTGTAGTATGTCTTACTCCGAGAGAGAAATGCTTGATGTTTTGAAGAAGTTAGGATTTAATATTGTCTCTCAACACACCATTGATGGTTGTGAATATAAATCAAAATTGAAATTTGATGCTTTCGATATTGATAGAAATATTGCATTTGAATATAATGGAGAACAACATTATAGACCAGTTGATTTTGCTGGTAAGGGTGAAAAATGGGCTAAAAAGCAGTTGCAATTAACCCAAAATAGAGAAAAGGCAAAAATTGAATTTTGCTCAAAGAACAAGATTCCTATTATTATCGTCCCATATTGGGAGCGGAATAATATGGAGTCTTTTATTATATCCGAACTAAAAAAGATAGGAGAAATAAAGGTTTAACAATAGGATATATGTTGCGAATATATCTTAATATTAGGAATGTCAATGCGTATCAGAGGTTACGATGAAGAAACCGAAGAATATGTCGGTGGTGTTGAGGAACTTTCTGGTGCTATTGCAGATTTAACTAAAACCGCTTCTAAACCGGGTGGTATTTCATTATTTACAGACGATTCTAAAACAGAATATAAGTCAACAACCGAATTGCTCCGTGATATTTCTGAAATTTATGATGAGTTGACAGATAAACAACAGGCTGGTTTGTTAGAGAAACTGGCTGGTAAACGTCAAGGTCAAGTTGTCGCAGCAATTTTAAACAACTTCGGAGCAGTTGAAAAATCTCTTGCTACTATGGCTGATTCTGCCGGTGGAGCAATGAGAGAGATGGAGATTATTGAGGAATCTCTTGAATTTAAACTTAACGCACTCAAAGAAACTGCAACAGGCGTATTCCAGAACTTGTTTGCAAAAGAGGATATGATTGTTGTTATTGAGTTGTTGACGAAGTTGATGGAAGTGCTTGACTTCTTAACAGAGAAGTTGGGACTTTTCGGAACTGCGTTGACCGGCATAGCCATCTATGCCTTTGTAAAGAACTTCGATTGACTCAATCAGAGTTATAACATAACCCAGAATATGTTTGGTCTACTATGGGAGAAGATTCATCATAATGGCGATGAGGATAATTCCATAGGAAGAAAGTTCTAAAATAACAAAAGGAGAAATTGCTTGAAACCATAACACTTGCTACTCCACTATTGTGGAAACCGATTTAAAGGTAAATAAGTCAAACCGCTGGTACACGGGAGCAAGTTTTCTACGGCTAACAAATAATGCCGGACAGATTTACAGTTGGTAACGAGCAGCGCACCCATTAGCCGAAAGGACTAATCGTATAATCCGATAGGTAGCAATCGTGCAAGCGATGTCGGGATAAGGATTTTTGTAATGGGAACGTTCAGAGGACACCATTCCTTACAGTAAATAAAAGCCACATTTTATTTGCTGTTAATGTATGTTCCAAAGTACCACAATAAAGAAAACGCACCGCTACTCTCATAGCAATGCGTTTCAATATATAATTTAGAAATCACTTTTACAATTATTGCAATGCCACTGTTTTGTGACTTTGCCGATGGAGAAAATACCCCAAACAGCAATGCTTCCCGCTTTTGACATACCAGAGATTTTCTTTGTGTTCTTGGAATGACAGTAAGGACATTCTATCTCCGGCACAGGAGCATAGGTAGGTAATGCCTTTTTGCCATCGGTATTACTATAAGTTGTCTCGCCACATTTCGGGCAATAAGCAACATCCATATAACTATCGGAACGATAAAATGATTTTTCAAATCCGCACTTTTCACATTTAATGTCAACTATTGTATCTCCGAGAGCATATGCCCTATCTTCAAGCGGTTGCTCTGAACCACAAAAAGGACAGATGTGATTGTGCATTGGGTTAATAACTTTTCTGCAATTAACACATTTGTAAGTTTTTGCATAACCCTTCATATTGATTACCTCTTTCCTATCATTGTAGTTATATTATATGTTGTTTTATTTGTTTTGTCAAGTGGTTTTTCTAAATTATTTGTACCTTGTATATTATTAAATGCAAATTAGACTTCTGGGATTACAGGGTGCTACAAGTTTAGAGTTGGTTATAAATTCAACTCGTAGAATGAGTCTTGAAAATGTAAAGGCTGCTTTGTCTCAAACAAATCTAACAAAAGAACAAATGAAGGCTGTCTTTATGGCTCACGGACTTGCCGAAGGAGAAGCCGAGGCTGCCGCAGCGACAATTACACACACAGCAGCAACAAAAGGTGCAACCGCAGCAACGGGGTTATTTTCCGGCGCAACCGCAACCGCAAAAGTGGCTGTTAAGGGTCTTGGGGCAGCATTAAAAGCAAACCCATATATTTTGATTATTGCCGCTGTTGTTGGTCTTGTTGCCGCCTTCAATAGTTTATCTACCGCTGCCATTGATGCTTCCGAAAAATCAAAAGAAGCCGCTCAAAAGGCTATGGAAGTTACGGCTGGTCTGGATGAAGAAAAGGCTCGTGTTGCGGAGTTAATTGAGCAATATAAGGAACTTAAAGATACTGAATATGTTGATGCAGACACACGTGAAAAGATTCGTGATATTCAGAAAGAAATCAATAGTTTAGTTGATGGAGAAACTTCCGGACTTGATTTAGTTAATGGTAAACTTGATGACCAGTTGATTAAATTAAAACAAATCCAGTTAGAGGAAGCGAAAAGAAATCAATCTGATTATATTGCTGGATATTCGGCTGCTAAAAAGAGTTCAGAAGATGCCTATGTAAGAGATGTTGGAGATGCTGGTTGGGCTGAATGGGCTGCGAACTGGGCTGGACTCGAAATGACCATAGATGGTTGGGATGAGGAAGCCGCCGCTATTCTTAACACTGTAAGTGGTGTAGAGGCTATGTGAGACAGCAACCTGTTTACCACACTAACAAGTATTCATTTTGATGATGATGGCGCACAAGAGTATTATGATATTCTTACAAAGTGTATTGAAGCGATGGAAAATAATGTCACATTCTATCATCAGAATAATGATGTTTATAACCATCTTGTTTCAATGCGTAAGGATTATGAGGAATTTCTAAATACAGTTGATGAAGCAACTGCTTCTCTTGCGGAAAATGCAATTACTATTGAGGGTCTTAATCTTGACCTTTCAGGAAAAGTTGTGGATTCTGCGGAGTCATATGAAAATTATCGTAAACAGTTAATTGATGCTGTTATGAAAAGCGAGGACTTGAAGCAAGCGATTGCAGATGGAAAAATTACTCGTGATAGTGTTACATTACTTGTTGACGATGCAATGGCAAGCAATTTTTCATCTTATTATCCTGAATGGGCTGCATACAAAGATAATCTTGAAAAGGTTACTACTATCAAAATCGAATTTAAAGATGATGCAGATATTGAAGATAAGATTGAAAAACTTACCGATGAAGAATTAGATGTTGCTTGTAGGTTAATTGCTGACGGTGCTGATTTTGAATCTTTTGAAGATTTGAAGAAAAAGATTGAAGAAGAATTAGCAGAACCAGAGGTTCGAGATTCTAATTATTTTAAGAAACTTTATAAACAATATCAAAAGGATTATAAACAATTCACTAACCAAAAATTTGGAAATGTAGATGTAGAAAAGTTTCTTGGTAGTCAATATACTTCATTCTTTGATTTTGATTGGGATAATGACGGACTTCCAGACCAAATTACCCCATATAAACAAGATGTTGATTGGTTTGAAACATTCCAAAAAGGAACAACAAGTACAGAAATACCAATTAACTATGTTTATACTCCTTTATATAAAGGTCACGATGGTAGTCTTTATCAGATGAACGCCGACACTATGAGAAGATATGTCGAAGGCTTAATTGATAAAGCCGGAGACGATTGGACTGTCGAAGAAATTCTCGCTCTTGATAGAGAGGGATTGACGGCAGATGGAAAATTCCTGCAAAATATGCTCATAGATGTCGGAGAAACATCTGACGAAACATTCAATAAACTTTTAAATTTCTCATCCGTCGTAGAGGGTCTTGAAACAGTAAGAAAGAATATTTATAGCGAGATGGCAAAAGAATATTCTACTGGATTAAAGGATATTTGGAACTCCAAAGACTTTGAAGAAACAAAAGCATCCCTTATTGCTATGGCAAAGACTGTTACAGGTATTACTCCTGATGCAATTAAGGAACTTGCCGAGGAAAGCGAAGAACTTGCCGGATATTTAGACCAAGACGGTATGAGTGCAGAGTTCCTTGCGAACATCTTGCAGACAGAGGCTCTTGGTGGAGATGGTTTTGCTTTAATTACCGAAAATGCGTTGAACCTTAACACCGCATTAGAGGGAATGACACGTCGTTTTGACGAGGTTACAGAGGCAAAAGCAAGATATGATGCTGCTCTCTCCGCAGGTGAGAAAGACGATAACTTCAAGTCATATGCCGAAGCGTTTGAAGCCTTAAACAATGAATTCAAAGAAGGTACTGTAAACTCTAACCAGTTCTGGGCTGCCGCCGAATTTATCTTCGGTGCTGACCAATTACAGGAATGGGGTTGGAGTGATGGTATTGACCAAATCTATGCCGCTATGCAGAAGAATGTTGGTGTCTTTGAGGATGCCGAGTCTGCTGGTGCTGGATTTTTAGACCAACTTTACAAGATTGCTGAAGGTGGTCAGGTCATCGGCGAGGATGGAAGCGTAATTGCCGAAATTGAGAAGTTTGCCGATGGCTCTTATGAATTCAATGTTGATGCCCTTTATCTGGATGAATTAGCAGAGAAGATGGGATTGAGCAAGGAAGCGGTTCTTGCTTGTCTCGAAGCATTGTCTATGTGGGGCGATGTTGACTACTATAATATGGACGAAGTTCTTACCGCAATCAAGGACATCGGTTTATCTTCTGATGACTTTGAGGGAACGGCTGTCAATGTCTCTGCTCTTACAGACCAGTTGTTGACCCTCGGTTACACTAACAAGGAAATTTATGAATTACTTGATAGTTTACAAGAAATTGAGGGTATCGAATTACTGAATGTAGATTCCGACGTTAATGTTCTCACTGAAAGCCTGAAAAACCTCGGAATTGCAACAGGTGAAGTCGGAGAAGTAAAAATTGATGTTGAAGGTTTATTGAACTTAATGCAGCAACTTCAATATACAAAAGAGGATGCACAAGAGTTAATCAATAAACTTGGTGAAGCAGACGGAATCACTTTAACCAATTCTACTGGTGAAGTTCAAAATGTTGATGATGTTTTAGCAGATATTGAGACAAGAAAATTTGCTACTGTTGAGAGTGAACTTTCAACTGTAAGTAGCGAAATCAATAACGCCAACGATGCTGCTGATACACTTTATTCAAAATTGCAGATGATTGACGGAACAACCGTTACTGTATCTGTAAAACTTGATGTTAAGAGTTCTATCCTTAAATCACTTGGTTTACAAGGATTTGCAAAAGGCACAAAGAATGCTCCTGATGGCGCAGCCCTTGTAGGTGAAGAAGGAGAAGAACTTGTAAAGTCTGGTGATAGAGCATATCTCGTTGGTACTCACGGTGCTGAAATCGTTGATTTGAACCCCGGAGACACTGTTTATACAGCCGAAGAAACCAAGAGAATCAAACGTTCTGCTCGTGGCATTCACGGAATTATGCCAGCCTATTCTGGTGGCTACACTGGTGGTTCTGGTGGCAGAATTAACACTGGTAAGACATACGAAGATTTACTTCCCGATAGTGGAAAATCATCATCTTCTAATAACAAGTCAAGTTCCGATGATGATAAGATTGACACATTTGACTGGATTGAAGTTGCAATCGACAGAATTGAGCGAGTTATTGACCGCTTAAAGAAAACTGCTGAAAGCACTTATAAATCCTTAAAGAGTAAACTTGGTGCAGCCGCAGACGAAATCTCTATGGTAAATCAAGAGATTGCTATGCAACAGAAAGCCTTTAACCGCTATATGCAAGAGGCTAATTCTGTTGGACTGTCTGAAGGCTTAAAGGAAAAGGTTCGTACTGGTACAATCGACATCAATGAGTATGATGAGGACACTCAAAAACTCATTAAAGATTATCAAGATTGGTATAAATTTATGCTACTTTATACAGTAATGTATATCGAAAATTTATCTAATTGCTGGGAAGCCCTAAAATTCTATGAACTACAACATAAGGATGAAATATACCTATGTGTGAATGTTTGAAAATCATAGAAATGTTTGTGATAGATGAAATCTTCTATGGCACAAATGCAAAAATGGGTAATCAGCAGCCAAGACCCGAATAGGGTAAGGTTCAACGACTATCCCGTAAGGGAGTAGGATAACAAGCGTTTGGTTATCCGAAATGGTAAATAACCTATAAATTGTTTCGACACCTGTAAGGGTGTCTTTTTTTATTGTTCAAATAACAAATTATGAAAGGTGGTGATGTTATGTATGATGAAAACCAAATTGTTCAAGTGAGATGGAATAATACAAATGAGTTGTGGTATAGGAGCAAAGGATATTTGTTTACTGGAAAAAATTCTTTATTTGAAGTGAAAGCAAAAGATTTGACATTACATTCAGATAAAAGGATTAAAGTGACTTGTGATTATTGCGGAAAAGAATTTGAAACATTATATGCCATTATAACAAATGGACGAAAGGTAATTCAAAAAGATGCTTGTTCTTGTTGTACTGGAAAGAAATCAAACGAAGTTAGTTGGCAACGTAGAGCAAATAAATATTTCTCGTTGTTACAAGAAATTTGTGAAAAAGAGGGATATGAATTACTCACTGATATTTCAGAATTTACGGATGTAAAAATGATGATTAACTTTTTATGCCCTAAACACGGAATTCATAGTATGATGCTTGATAATTTTATTAGAGGTCATAAATGTAAAGAATGTTCATATGAAAAACGCACAGATAAAATTAAGTTAGATAATGATTACATAAAAAGAATTATCGAAAGTAAAAATGATGAATGGATGAACCCGGACGAATACACAAACTGTACGGATAGAAATATGAAAATTCGTTGTTCTTGTGGAAATATTTTCACAACTTCATTTGCCAATTTTTTACGTGCTAATATTTATAGATGCCCTACTTGTTCTCAAAAAGAAAGCCTTGGAGAATTAAAGATTAGAGAATTTTTAGACTCTCATAATATTAAATATGAGCAAGAAAAGCGTTTTGTAGATTGCCGTGATAAGAAACCACTACCATTTGATTTTTATTTGCCAGCATATAATATGTGCGTTGAATTTGATGGTCAACAACATTATCAGGATAGATATGGATTAGATGCACTTCAAACTACACAACATCACGATAAAATCAAAAATGATTACTGTGTGACTGCTGGAATTAAATTGTTAAGGATTCCGTATTGGGAAGGCAGTAAAATAGATAATATTCTAACAAAGGAACTATTTTTATAGGTTAAAGATATAGTCTGGTCACATAGGAAACTATGTGGAGCATAATGCTCAACTGGTGTAGCGAACCAGTTAAACAAAAACGATGAAAAGGCACTCGATTGTGAGGATGCTATTGATGACTTGCACGAATCACTTGCTTCTTTGTATGAGGACAACTTTAACAATGTCAAGGACGACTTTGAAAATCAGTTAGAGTTAGTCGAGCATATGGCAAACCAATACGAAACTGGTATTGATATGCTGGAAGCACGTGGCTACCTTGAAAGCACCAAATATTATTCAGCACTCCAAGATGCTACAAAGGGCGAAATCGCCATTATGAATAAAGAACTTGCTGGATTAGAACAGGCATTCTCCGATGCTATGAACTCCGGCGAAATCGAAAAATATTCAGAGGCTTGGTACGCTATGCAAGCCGAAATCAATGGTGTTAAGGAAGAAATTGCGGAAGCCAATGTTGAGTTAGCCGAATATGCCAAAACTATGAGAGAAATCGAATGGGGCTATTTCGACTATACACAAGAGCGTATTTCTCAACTTACACAAGAGGCTGATTTCTTAATTGA
>JAZQDA010000100.1:0-1530 GCA_045546535.1 Clostridia bacterium
GTTCGCAAAACCCATCACTTGATGCTGAAATGATATCACTGCCGTGGCTTTTATATAAAAGAGTAGGTCTTAAAAATCTCACTCTTAATATTAACTCTATAGGCTGTCCCAGGTGCCGAAAAGAATATAATGAGAAACTTAAAGCCTATCTTAAGCCACACTACGACGAACTTTGCCCCACCTGTCAGACAAGGTTTGAGAGAAACCCTATGAGAATACTCGATTGTAAATCGTCAATATGCAAAGACATCGTGAAAAACGCACCGCTTTTAATTGACTCTATCTGCGACGAGTGTTCACACCACTTTGACGAGGTCAAAAAATATCTTACATCAATGGATATTCCCTTTGAGATTGACCCCTATATCGTAAGAGGACTTGACTATTACACAAAGACAGTTTTTGAAATAACTGCAAAGAATGAAAAATCCAACGGAACAATCTGCGGCGGCGGAAGATATGACGGGCTTGTGGAAGAACTCGGAGGTCCGAGTGTTCCTGCCTGTGGATTTGCTCTTGGTATGGAAAGGCTTCTTCTCACAATGGAAGAGCAGGGCGTTGAGATTGAAGACAATTCTTCACTTGACATCTATGTAGGCCACATCGGTGATGAAAATACTTTCTATGCACAAAAACTTGTGGCAGAACTCAGAGAACTCGGAATATCTGCCGACCGCGACCACCTTTCAAGAAGTGTTAAAGCGCAGATGAAATATGCAAATAAACTCGGCGTTAAATATGCTCTCATTTTAGGTGATGATGAAATCACAAACAAAAAAGCGCGTCTTAAAAATATGCAAGAGGGCATAGAAACAGAAATTGAACTCAGTGCTCAGGCAATCTGTGATGCTATAAATTGAATCGGAGGACAACACAATGGAATTTGAAAAACTTAACGGACTTAAAAGAACTCACAAATGCGCCCTTTTAACAAAAGATGACATCGGCTCAGAAGTTGTAGTAATGGGCTTTACCGATTCTGTGAGAAACCTCGGCGGTCTTATCTTTATAAATGTAAGAGATATTTCAGGCACAATTCAGACTGTTTTTTCAACTGATGATGCCCAGATGTACGAAAAAGCATCAAAGGTAAGAGGCGAATATGTAATTGCCGTAAAAGGCACGGTGGCAAAAAGAGATGACGCAGTTATAAATGCGAAAATGAAAACGGGCGAAATTGAAATAATCGCTACAGAACTTCGCATACTTTCGTTTGCAAAAACACCCCCGTTCTATATCGTGGAAAATTCAGACGTTAAGGAAGAACTCCGTCTTCAGTACCGCTATCTCGACCTTCGCCGTCCCGATATGCAAAGAAGAATGCTTCTCAGAAGCAAAGTTGCAAAAATTGTAAGAGATTATTATGAAGAAAACGGGTTTTTAGAAATAGAAACCCCCATTTTAGTAAAAAGCACCCCCGAGGGTGCAAGAGACTATCTTGTACCGAGCCGTGTTCACAACGGAAGTTTCTATGCTCTCCCCCAGTCCCCCCAGCAGTATAGACAACTCCTTATGCTCTCGGGTATGGAC
>JAZQDA010000101.1:0-11124 GCA_045546535.1 Clostridia bacterium
TATGATATATTCATACCTCAAATAAAATTTTCAGGGAGTTATATAATATGAAGAAACTCGTTACGTTTTTTATAACTATCATATATATCTGTTTTTCCGTTCTGCCCTGTTTTGCGCAAAACGACGGCGAAATTGCAGAAAAGAGCGAAACATATAATCCTCGAAGTAAATATATGCTTATGGCAGATATTGAAAGCGACCTTTTTATGTATGAGAAAAACTCCGAAGAGTCTATATCTCCGTCAGGCTTTGCAAAAATACTTACCGCTATAACTGCTATAGAAAATGCCGAAAACTTAAACAAAAAAATTACAGTGCCCGAAAAGGTGCTTGACGGCTTTGATTATTCAAACAGAAACATCGGTCTTAAATATGGAGAAAAAATTTCTTTATATGATTTAATACAGGCGATGATTGTATTTGATGCATCAGATTGTGCGATTGTTATTGCACACAGCGTCGGAGAGTCATACGATAAATTCATTGAGATGATGAATCAGACCGCAAAAAAAGCAGGTGCAAAAAAAAGTGTGTTTATGCATCCTGCAGGATTTAACAAAACAGGCCAATCAACATCTTTAAATGACCTTTATTATATAACAAAATATGCATTAGAGAATGAAACATTTGCAAAAATAGCAAGTCTTGACCATATTAAAATAGCACCAACAAACGAGCACGACCAGAGAGTTCTTTTCAGTACCAATCAGTTCCTTACTACTTATTACTCACCTGACCACTACAACGGTGATGTGTATGGCGTAAAAAGTTATCACAATAGCGCTGAAGACTGTGGAATTATTGCAAGATATGACAATTCAAAAATAAATGTTTTGATTCTATGTGCAAAAGCACCGACAGAGAACGGAAACAGTTACTGCTATAATGATGCCAAGCATCTGATAAATATGGCAAAAGAAGATTTTGTACAAGTAAATCTCCTTGACAAAGAAGAGTTTATGGCAGAGGTAAATGTGCCGAACGGCAAAAATGCAACAAGGCTTTTACTTGTGAACGAGAAAAGTGTTCAGACGATGCTCCCGAAAAACTATGACAAATCTCTCATTAAAATAGAAACTGAAAATCCAGGTGAAATACTTGCACCGATACAAAAAGGACAGGTTATAGGAAAAGCAAACATTTTATACAACGGCAAAAAATATACAAGTGTAAACTTACTTGCCTTTTCAGATGTGGAAAAGAGTACGATAAATCATATTAAAAATGCGATTTCAAACATAACATCTTCGTGGATATTTAAACTTATTCTCACTCTTGTAATTCTAATCTTTGTACTTGCAGTTGTAAATAAAATACAAAAGAATATAAGAAAACAAAAAAGATAGTTCGTATGAACTATCTTTTTTTATAGAACTATTCTCAAAACAAACATAAGCAATGTATATATTATAAACAGTATAAATCCTATGTTTTTATCAAAAAGTTTTGCACAACCATTTGATACGAGCAAAGGATTTTTCTTTATGTAAGAATTAAGCGATTTTACAATTATGATTATACCAAGCGGTATTGACACAATATACATAAGCGTATAACAGGCTGAGATATACATAAAGAAAAGATTACGGGTCATATCAAAGTTTTCAAAAATCATCGGCAGAGTTCCGATGAAATTTATTAATGAATGAAGAATTATAGTGTAGCGGAGTTTTCCGTACCTATAATAAATAACAGCAAGGAGAATTCCCAAAAATGTAGCATAAAAAAACTGATGGAAATTGCCGTGATATGCCCCGAATAATACGCCCGAAAAAAGAGTCGAGAAAAATATTCCGTGCCTTGAAACCTTGTCAATAATGATTTTTCTGAAAAGTATCTCCTCTGTTATGGGGGCTATTATCACTGATGAAATAAAGACCTGGTGCATTGGATATGAATGTGAAAATTCTTCGACAACATTTTTGATTTCTTTTCCCGCTATTACCCCAACAGCATCGGACACCCACACGCCCACAAGTGAGCCAAAAAACATAAGAGGGAAAAACGATATTATAAAAAGAAGATATTTATTAAAAGTCATTTCAGATTCTGAGCAAGGTCTGCGCGATGGAACTTTGCGTGAAAAATACACAAATAAAATACTAACTAAAATCGTATATGAATCATTCAGTATTACATTTATAAAATCGGGCACATAAGAAAGTGTTGATGTGAAAATAAAACCGGCAACAGAAAGAAAAGCATTTGCCAGTATGCCCGAAAATACAAAGGACAGAAAAAGTCTTGAAAGATTTTTTCTGTCATATGCTGTGTCTTGCTGTAAGTCTATCACATCATCACCAACTTTTAAAAATGTTATAGTCGAAATCGCTTTCAAAAGGAAGGTCTATTCCTTTTGTTTTCATAACCGCGCATTTTAATTTTAACAAATCTGGAGGTACACCCATATCCCCCGACATAGCAGAAATGGTTTCATAGATTTTCGCATTTGAAAGCACATCTTCGTCTTTTATAAGAAGTTCTGCCGAAAAAACATTCGCCTCAAGTTCTGGTCTGAGCGAAAAATTATACAAATGAGTATCGTACAAATAGGATTTTTCGCAAAATTTGCGGTGAAGAACATCGTGCCCGAGTTCATGAGCACACACTATTTTCCTTTCCTCATCACAAAGCGAAGAATTTATAACAATAAACCTGTTGCGCTTATGAAAAATATACATTCCCTTTACTGTGCCGAGGTCTTTCATTCGTACAAGTGCGCCTATACCCTGCGAAATTTCAAAAGGGTCATTGGTACTGTAGCGCTTTGAAAGGCGGGAAGCAACACGGATTATATAATTTATATCTTCGTTATTTATTTTTATCACTCCCGCGCGTATATTTACGGTTTATTTCTTTTGATTCCCAATATATGTCGCTTATCGCTTTGAAAACTTTATCTTTATCATCGTCATTAAGCGTTCCACCTGCAAATAGTGCGCCTAATTGGGTTACTATCTCCTCGGCATCGTTTTTGCCGTCTGTTCCGTAGCGGAACTGAGCATTCATTATAAATTCATCATCATTATCTACAAGGTAATCTACAGAAACCTTGAAAAGAGTTGAGGCTTTAACTATTATATCGCGTGTTTTGGGATAGCGGGAACCGTTTTCATAATAAATTATGCTACGGCGTGTAACGCCGAGTGCATCTGCTAAAGCACTCTGCGAAAGTCCTGAATCGCGACGCAGTTTTCTTAATTTTTCACCGAAAGGCATACTGAAATCTCCTCCTTAGAGTGAATTTATGTTCACTTTTGTGTTGACAAGTGCACATTTATTCGCTATAATTACATGTGTGAACTTACATTCACCTATATTGTACGCCACAATTCACTTTTTGTCAAGAGAGAGAAAAATACAGTGGTTAGTGGTTAGCGAAACGAAAGAATTCATTTTTAACCAAACACTAGACACTTGCCAAAGGCAATTATCACTAAACACTGCTTTTTAGGTGGTTAGCGATTGGTAAAGTATAAGAATTTGCTTTTAACTAAGCACTAAAAACTAAACACTGTATTTATATATTTTTCAATTATTCTCATAAACTCTGCAAAGTCTTCATCGCTCACTTTTGCCTGTTTATTCCCTTTTTGAATTTCTTTGCAACCATCTTTTACATAATATACTTCTTTATCTAAAATTATTTTATGAGAGTTTATACCATCGCATATTTCAGATATGTATTTTGAGTTCTTTAGTAAACTGCTTATCGATTCGATGTCGTTTCTGTTCGTTATATCTAAGGTTTTATCTTCCATAAGAAATTCTATTTCTATACTATTATAATCTTGCGGTTTATAATCCATAAACCAGGACCCCATTTTAACTCCCCGATTACTCGAAAAAGATTCTTTCGGACTTACACTCGGATATCTTACTACTTTATATCCAAGCCCCCAATATGTAACTTTGTTACCATCTTCACTTATCACTTTGAATGTGCATTCAGGCTCAAGACCTGCTCTGACTCTTGCACCATCAACGTGTTTTGTTACTGCGCTTATGATAAAGAGAGCGAAAACTATTAATGCTGAAATGATTATTTTCTTCTTCATAAAACCATCTCACTTTCAGGGGAATTTTTGTCTGGAAACTTGGCTATGTTAAGATTTGAAAATTTTATATAGATGCATTACTAAAGCAACGACGGAACTTGTCAAATCAGGGGCATAAAATCACAACTTTGCACCAATCATCATATTATATACAAAAAGACTTTACAGGTGATTTGAATGTTGTATTATCCTATGTTAAATATCAAAAAACGCCCCTATGCGTTTGCAATAATAAAAGGAAATGATGAGTATCCGCGTATTAACGGCATTGTCTTCTTTTATAAAGTACAGGCTGGTGTATTGATTTCCATTCAACTAAAAGGATTACCTATGTCAGATGATATTTGCAAAAAAACAATATTTGCAGTTCATATTCACAGTGGAAACAGTTGCACAGGCAACAGCACCGACCCATTTGCAGACGCCATGACACACTATAATCCCGACAATTGCCCACACCCCTACCATGCAGGAGATTTACCTCCTATATTTGGTGCTAACGGTTTTGGGGTTTCTGTTTTTTTGACAAATCGATTTTCGACTGAAGAAATAATAGGGAAAACTGTTATAATCCACTCCGCACCCGATGACTTTACAACTCAACCGTCAGGTAATTCTGGGACAAAAATCGGTTGCGGTGTAATTTCGTCTGTATATTAAATGGTTTATATGCTTTTTCAATTATGCGGGACAGACGGTTTAGATGCAATAATTTTTGTCGGTATGCAAACTAAAAGTTTGCTCGATATTTTACTTCGTAAATCGATATGTTTTCCCTTCGGTCAAACTCGATATGATATGAATTCTCGTTGCCATAAGGTAACATATCTAGCCATAAGGCATATCGAGTGCAAAGCACATATCGAGAATTCGTCAGAATTTATATCTATGCATTGCTATGCAATGCAATTGCGATACATAAGGTTTAGATGCAAACCTTTTTGATGTCAAGTTCGTGTTAAGTTAGAAGGAAAAATTATTTTTTGAATTTGTTTATCCATTCTAAAATCTCGTCATATTTCATATCACCCGAAGCAACCGACAAACCAAAATCTACAACATCTTCATTTGTGCAATTCATTTTTATGCCTTCTGCCTCTAAAAAAGTAAGCATAACATAAACGCCAATTCTTTTATTTCCATCAACAAATGCATGATTTGATATTAACGAAAACCCAAGACTTGCCGCTTTTTCTTCTTTTCTCTTATAAAGTTCTTCTCCACCAAAAGTAGCATAAGCATTATTAAGAGCACTTTCTAAAAGGCCAACATCTCTTAAACCAACACCACCGCCCGTTTCTTGTGCTATAAGTTGGTGCAGCAAAAGCACTTTTTCCTTACTTAATTTAATCATTTTGCCAACTCCTCAAAAGCAGGTTTGAATCTATTCATAATTCTCTTTGCTGCGACATCAATTTTTTCATCATCAG
Source organism: Clostridia bacterium (assembly GCA_045546535.1). GTDB lineage: Bacteria > Bacillota > Clostridia > UMGS1810 > UMGS1810 > RGIG1828. The sequence continues at coordinate 5,489 of JAZQDA010000101.1, forward strand.
AAATATCAAAATATGAATTTGAATCCACATCAATAAGTAGGAATTTTGGCTTGTTATTTTTGAATATAACAGCCTGACCGTTGGTCTCTGCCACTTTAGCAACCTTTGAAAAATTCTGATTTGCTTCAGTCATAGTTGTGATTGTTTCCGTATTGATGTTCATAACTACCTCCTATTATTTATACAACAAATATATCCTACAATTTATATTATATACAAATCGTAGGATATTGTCAATATAATTTTTTGTTATATTACGACATTCTTTATATAGTTCATATTAAGTTACGAATAAAAAATTATAAATAAATTTAAACTTATAAAACTCGATAATAAGGACAAATATCTTCAAAATACCCATCTTTCATACGAAATCCTTTTGGGATTGTTCCTAATTGAGTAAATCCGAGACGCTCATATAAATGTCTGGCATGTTTATTTGTCGCAACAACTGCATTGAATTGCAAAACAGAAAATCCGTGTTCACGCCCCCGCTCAATACAATCTAATACCAGTTTTTCACCTATATGTAATCCTCTGCTTTGTAAACTAACTGCATAACTTGCATTACAAATGTGACCGCATCTGCCGATATTATTGGGATGTAAAATATAAAGTCCGTATATTTTCTCCGTTTCGGCATCTACTGCAACACCTGTATAAGTTTGGTCAGCAAAAAAACTTGCTCCGCTTTCAAGACTTAGGAATTCTTCTTGCGGAAATGCATTACCTTCCTCAACAATTTCATTCCAAATTTGTATCATTTCAATTAAGTCTTTTTCTTCATATGCACGTATTAATATTTTCATTTTGCTTCATCTCACAAATTCTTATTTGTATTTTTGACAATATTCGACATTCTTACTAAAACGAGTAAATTATTTATAATTAGTTTCATTATACACGAAACGCCATAATATTACAATATAAAACCAAAAGGAAGTTTAAAATGATAATTTTACACAGTGATTTAAATAACTTTTATGCATCGGTTGAATGTATAACAAACCCCGAAATTGCAGAGGGGTTTGTTGCAGTGTGCGGAAGCGAAGAGGACAGGCACGGGATAGTTCTTGCAAAAAATGAAAAGGCAAAAAAACGCGGTGTCAAAACAGGTGATACTGTGTGGGAGGCAAAGCGGAAGTGTCCAGGTCTTATAATTGTTCCTCCGCATTTTGAAAAATACAGGGTTTACTCAGAGAGAGTGAAAGAAATTTACAAGCGTTACACAGACAAAATAGAGTCTTTCGGACCTGACGAGTGTTGGCTTGACGTCAGTGCAAGTGTAAGGCTTTTTGGGAGCGGCGAAAAAATAGCAAATGAAATAAGGAAAACTGTTAAAAGAGAAACGGGACTTACAGTTTCTGTGGGGGTATCTTTTAATAAAGTTTTTGCAAAAATCGGCAGCGACCTTAAAAAGCCTGATGCGGTAAGTGTGATAACCAAAGAAAATTTTAAAAGTGTTGTATGGCCGTTAAATATCCACTCTATGCTTGGAGTGGGAAGTTCAACTGCAAAAAAACTAAGGCAGTACAAGATAGAAACTATAGGCGACCTTGCAAACACACCTGTGGAATTTATGAAAAAGATTTTCGGCAAAAACGGAGTGTGGATGCATAATTCTGCAAACGGGATTGACTTATCGCCCGTTTCCCATATGGACTACAAACCAATACCCAAAAGTGTTGGACGGGGAATCACTTTAAGAGAAAATCTTACAGACAAAGGAGATGTATGGAAAGTTATTTATTCTCTTTCGCTCTCTGTTGAAAAAGCACTCAGGTGCGAAAATTTAAAAGCAAGAAGTGTTGGGATAGCAATCAAAAACAGCCAACTTGAAACAGTGCAGATAATTTCTCCGCTAAGTTCCCCTACTCACAGTGCGTATGATATTGCAAAAAAAGCATATGAAACATTTATTAAAAAATATGTTTCAGAGAGAAAAACGATATGTGTACGCAGCGTGAGTGTGAGAGCAATTAATCTTTGCGATGAAAATGAACCCATTCAGGTTTCGCTCTTTGACAGTGAGGACAAATTAAAAAAGGCTGAAAAATTTGAAAAAACCTTTTGCGATTTAAAACAAAAATACGGGGGAAACATAATAAATTATGCGTCTTTAATGGGAGATTTGAAATTTCCGAAAAATGTTCCGCCAAAGACGGATCTGCCAAGATTTAAATAGGTTAAAAGAAAAAGCGAAGTGCAAACCGTAAGGCTTGAACTTCGCTTTTATTATTTTTCCGAATTTGAAAGCGAACTTTTTACTTTTGTAAGTCTTTCTTCTATTTTCTTTTCAAGTTCTGCCATTTCTTCAGAAATATGGGACTTTTCTTCTATGTCATTTCCAAAGAAAGATTTTGGACTGCTTTCTTTTACATAATCATCAGCAGGTTTTGAATTTTCTAAAATCTTCTCACAGACGCATTTGGAGTCGCCTATTAAAATCTGACCGCAGTATTTACACTTGCGACCTTCAAACTGCTCGGGTTTTACCGTGATACCGAAACTTCCCTCTGTGCATTTGCACACTTCACCGGGGGCAAGGGCGGTTTTACAGTAAACGCAAAAGTCTGAAGTGACTTTTTTGTTTTGCTCTTCCATAATGCGATCGAGTTTATTCTGTGAGTCTTTACGGCACGAACAGATTGTACCCTTTTCGACATACTTACCGCATTTTGCACATTTATATGTGTTAATCGGCGGAAGATAGTCCGAAAGTTTCTCGCCGTTATATACAGTAGACGGGGTCTCCTTTGGGTTTTGTTCATCTTCAGTCTGTGAAGTCTCCTGCGCCTCTAATTTTTCAAGGAATCTATTCCGGACTCTGAGAAGAGAAACCAAAGCAAAAAACATTGTAATGGTCTGCGCTATACAGAAAAGCCAGAGTGCTATTGTCGGTGTGAACGATGCTGCATCGGAAAAAAATGAAACTGCGCACAGCAGAAGGCTTGTTATAAGAGAGAGAATATATACAACTACATTTTTGATATTAGTTTTTGTCTTTAGAAATTTAAGTCCAGAGATGACAGCGGGTGCAAAAACAAAGTAAAGAAGTATATATGCAGGTTCAACGAGATACACTCCATCTTTTTTCAGACCGAAAATAAGATTGAAACCTGACGCCCACGCGCCATCAGCCCTGAAAAGCGGGAAAAGGAGCAAAAGAACACTTGCGCTTTGAAGAATTAAGGTAATCTGACTAACCTTTTTATCTGTAATTTTATTAAAAGGTCCAAGGTTTATTCTCTCCTCATACTGACTTGCCATTATAACGCCCGGAACTGAACCTATGACGGGAAGAATGGTAAGGAGAAATGTAGCAAATATTTTATTATACTGTTTGCCCTTGAACAGAATATATATTAGTAAAGGATAAGTTACAAGGATGAGTAAAAGAAAATATAAAAACATAAATATGTATGACATTTTACACTACCTCAATTCAGATGTATAAAATTTTGTGTTTTAAGCACATCAAAACACCACAAATATTATACATTATCCGACACAGTTTGTCAATAAATCAAGCAGGGTAAAAAAAGAAAGCAGACCATAAATGGTCTGCAAAATCTTTTGAAATTATTTTGTTATAAAGAATAGTACAATTGATGTAACAATAAAGAGTGTTGCTACAACTGCTGTACCTTTTGCAAGGATACCATCAAGGCCTCTTGCTTTGTTTTTGCCGGAGAATGTTTCAGCGCCGCCCGAAATTGAACCTGAAAGACCTTCTTCAGAACCGGACTGGAAGAGAACGATTGCTACAAGCAAAACTGCGAGTACAACATGTACAATTGTTAAAATTAACTCTAACACATTAACACCTCCAAACAAATACAAATGTGCTTTGAAGATTATATCATATTTTTTGTTTTTTTGCAAGTGTTATTTTAAAAATATTATTTTTTTTATTCGTCTTTAGTTTACATTTTTTGTAGGACAAATAGCATATAATATTAGAGAGGTGAACTTATGAAATCGATAGTTTATCTGGACGTTTTATTTTTAATAAATTTTATTATAAATATGGTGATTTTAAAGGTAACATCAGTATTTATAAAGTCAGATACAAAGGTGTTAAGGCTTATCGTTGCATCGTGTATCGGCAGTATATATGCAATAGGAATATTTTTGCCGAAAATAAGTTTTCTCTACATATTCCCCTTTAAACTTTTCATATCACTTATTATGATTATTATCTCGCAGAAAGAGTATGCTCCCATTAAACTGATTAAAAGTTGTGCCGTTTTTTATCTAACATCTTTTTCGTTTGCAGGAATTATGCTTTGTCTTATATACTTTACTGCTTTTTCAGATACGGCTTATCCGATCATAAAAAATGGTGTGTTTTATTTTGATATCTCTCTCACTACTCTTATTATCACATCGGGGATTGTTTATTTCCTACTGCGTCTTTCATCAAGGGTTTTTTCAAGAAACAAAAGTCTTGGAATAAAAAAACTAAGGATAATTCTCGGCGAAAGAGAGTGCATTATGAGTGCCCTCTCTGATACGGGAAATCTCCTTAAAGACCCGATTTCAAGTTACCCTGTTATAATCGCAGACAAAAAATCGGTTATGCCGCTTTTCCCGTCGGGCGTTCCCGACGCACAGTCTCTTGTTACGGGAGGAGCAAACTTAAGGGTAATTCCCTACTCATCTATCGGTGCTAAAAATGAGATTATGACAGGCTTTGTTCCTGATATGATTGAGATTGACGGAAAAGTAAAAAAAGATGTTGTAATCGGAATAAGTGAAAATACAATCTGCGATACAGATGAATATAACGCCCTGATCAACCCAAATATTTTAAACTGAAAACGGAGGACACCAATATGCTTATGCTTACCAATCTGCCAGGCAAATTTAAAAAAATAATATTTTCTATTTTCTCAAACGAGGAAATTCATTATATAGGAGGACCGTCGAGTCTGCCACCACCCCTTTCCAAAGAAGAAGAAGAGGAATTTATTTCGATGCTTGAAAAAAATCCAAAAGAAGCAAAACCTGTTTTGATTGAAAGAAATTTAAGGCTTGTAGTTTACATAGCAAAAAAATTTGAAAATACGGGGATAAACATTGAAGACCTTATTTCAATCGGCACGATTGGTCTTATAAAATCAATAAACACTTTTAATCCGCAAAAAAAGATTAAACTTGCGACATATGCGTCAAGGTGTATTGAAAATGAAATTCTTATGTATCTTCGAAAAAACAACAACCGAAAAGCAGAAATTTCTATTGACGAACCTTTAAATGTTGACTGGGACGGAAACGAACTGCTCTTATCTGATATTTTAGGAACAGAGTCGGATATTGTTTACCATAATATTGAAAATGAGGTTGACAAAGAACTTCTGACAATTGCTCTTGAAAACTTATCTGAAAGAGAAAAGTGCATTATGGAACTGAGGTTCGGAGTTAAAAACGGGGTGTCGAAAACGCAGAAAGAGGTGGCAGATTTACTTGGGATTTCGCAGTCTTACATATCAAGACTTGAGAAAAGAATTATTCAAAGAATGAAAAAAGATATTGCAAAAATGATTTGAAAGCAAATAAAAAAGAGTAAAAACTCATATGTGAACAGGTCCAGTAAAAACGGACAATGGAAAAAAAGAGTCCCCTATGGTAGA
>JAZQDA010000102.1:0-44320 GCA_045546535.1 Clostridia bacterium
CTCAGGACGCAACAGGTACTATGGCTTATCTTGAGTTTGAAGCAATAGGAATTCCGAGAGTAAAAACAGAGCGTTCCGTTGCATATATTGACCACAACACTTTGCAGTCAGGTTTTGAAAATGCAGATGACCACCGCTTTATAGGCTCTGTGTGTAAAAAGCACGGTATCTGGTTCTCACGCCCCGGTAACGGAATCTGCCATCAGGTTCACTTAGAGCGTTTCGGTGTGCCGGGTAAAACTTTAATAGGTTCCGACTCGCACACACCCACAGGCGGCGGTATCGGTATGATAGCAATCGGCGCAGGTGGCCTTGATGTTGCAGTTGCTATGGGCGGGGGTGCGTATTATATTACATACCCCAAAATCGTAAAAGTTAACCTTACAGGCAAACTTTCTCCCTGGTGTGCCGCAAAAGATGTTATTTTGGAAGTACTCCGAAGAATGTCTGTTAAAGGCGGTGTAGGGAAAGTTATAGAATACACAGGCGAGGGCGTTAAAAGCCTTTCTGTTCCCGAAAGAGCAACCATTACAAATATGGGTGCTGAACTCGGCGCAACAACATCAATTTTCCCGTCTGATGAAATCACAAAAGAATTTTTGAAAGCACAGAAAAGGGAAGATGTATGGACTCCGCTTTCGGCAGATGAAGATGCAGTTTATGATGAATTTATAGAAATCGACCTCTCCAAGATTGAGCCAATGGCAGCATGTCCCCATATGCCCGATAATGTAAAGACACTTTCTGAAATAGGGAAAATGAAAATAGATCAGGTGTGCATAGGTTCATGCACAAACTCATCACTTCAGGATATGTTAAAAGTTGCACATATCTTAAAGGGCAAAACAGTTCACCCCGATGTATCTCTCTCTATTGCACCGGGTTCAAAACAGGTACTCAATATGATAGCACAAAACGGCGCTCTATCTGATATGATAGATGCAGGTGCAAGAATACTTGAGAGTGCGTGTGGACCCTGTATAGGTATGGGTCAGTCGCCTAATTCAAAAGGTATTTCTCTTCGTACTTTCAACAGAAACTTTGAGGGACGCTCAGGTACAAAAGATGCAGGTGTTTATCTTGTTTCTCCCGAAGTTGCTGCCGCATCTGCAATTAACGGATACCTTTCAGACCCCAGAGAACTTGGCAGTATGCCAGAGTTTAAACTTCCCGATGAATTTATTATCAATGACAATATGATAGAAAAACCCTGCGATGAAAAAGATATGGATACTATAGAAGTCCTTCGCGGACCAAACATCAAGCCTTTTCCCAAAACTGAACCGCTTTGGGAAACACTTGACTGCACTTGTTCATTAAAGGTAGAAGATAACATCACCACAGACCACATTATGCCTGCAGGAGCAAAAATTCTTCCTCTTCGTTCAAATATCCCCGCAATCAGTGAGCACTGCTTTACAGTATGCGATGAAAACTTCCCCAAAAGAGCAAAAGAAATGGGCGCAAGTATCATAGTCGGCGGTGCTAACTACGGACAAGGGTCATCAAGAGAACACGCAGCACTTGCTCCGCTTTACCTCGGCGTAAAGGCAGTTGTTACAAAGTCTTTTGCAAGAATTCACCGTGCAAATCTTATAAACGCAGGTATCCTGCCTCTTGAATTTGAAAATGAGGCTGATTATGAAAATATAAATCTTGGCGACAGCCTCTATATAGCAAATCTTAAAAAAGCAGTTGAAAACGGCGAAGATATTGTAATATTAAACAAAACCAACGGCAAGGAAATCAGATGTAAATGCGACCTTACCGAGCGCACAAGGGATATAATCCTCTCCGGCGGACTTTTAAACTACACTAAACTGAAAGGTTGATTAAAATGGCAAAAATTCAGATGAACACGCCCCTCGTTGAGATGGACGGCGACGAAATGACCAGAGTCATATGGAAAATGATAAAAGACATTCTCATTTTACCTTATGTTGACTTAAAATCAGAATATTATGACCTCGGACTCGAGTACAGAAACGAAACTAATGACCAGGTAACTTTCGACAGTGCCGAGGCAACAAAAAAATACGGAGTAGCAGTTAAATGTGCAACAATCACACCAAATGCTGCCCGTATGACAGAATATAATTTAAAAGAGATGTGGAAATCACCTAACGGCACAATAAGAGCCGCTTTAGACGGTACAGTTTTCCGTACACCGATTATTGTAAAGGGTATCACTCCCTATATTCCCACATGGACAAAACCTATCACTATTGCCCGTCATGCATACGGTGATGTGTATAAAAACACTGAAATGCAGGTGGAAAAAGGCTCAAAATGCGAACTTGTATGCACCGATGCAAACGGTAATGAAACCAGAAGCCTTATTCACTCATTTGATAATACCGACGGCATTATTCAGGGTCTTCACAACACCGACAAATCGATTGAAAGTTTTGCAAGAAGTTGCTTTAACTATGCTCTTGACACAAATCAGGATCTCTGGTTTGCAACAAAAGATACAATCAGTAAAAAATATGACCACCGCTTTAAAGATATTTTTGCTGAAATTTTTGAAGCAGAATACAAAGAAAAATTTGCTGAAAAAGGCATTGAATATTTCTACACTCTCATAGACGATGCAGTTGCAAGAGTAATCCGTTCAGACGGCGGTTATATCTGGGCGTGTAAAAACTATGACGGCGATGTTATGAGTGATATGGTAGCAACAGCGTACGGCTCACTTGCTATGATGACATCAGTTCTCGTATCACCCGACGGCGTGTATGAATATGAAGCGGCTCACGGCACAGTTCAAAGACACTATTATAAACACCTGAAGGGCGAAACCACATCTACAAACAGTGTTGCTACGCTCTTTGCGTGGACAGGAGCCTTAAGAAAAAGAGGCGAACTCGATAATTTACCCGAACTTATTTCCTTTGCCGACGCTCTTGAGAAAGCAACAATTCAGACAATTGAAGAGGGCGTTATGACAGGCGACCTTTATCTTCTCTCTAAATTAGAAAACAAGAAAAAAGTTGATACAGAAGGCTTCTTAAAAGAAGTTGATGTAAGACTTAAAAAACTTTTATAAGGTGATTTTATGAAAGTCATATTAAATCCCGATGAAGAAATCGTAAAAACAATCAAGGAAGGCTTAAAGGCAAAAGGCGGATATTGTCCTTGCAGACTTGAAATGACAGAGGACACGAAATGTATCTGCAAAGAATTTAAACAGCAAATTCAAGACCCCGAATTTGAAGGCTTTTGCCACTGTATGCTGTATTATAAAGAAAAGTGATTTGAAAAACTTTGTGATTCAGTACAAACAAAGACCTCACATCATTAAGATGTGAGGTCATTTCTTTATAATTTTTTAATTCTGTCGCCTATCCTTAAAACTGCCATACCGAGTATTACGCACGAAATAAATTCGCCAACAAAGATTGAAAGTGCAAGTATGTACCACATATCCGCAAGACCATAGGCGTATTTTAAAACAAATGGAATTATAATAGAGTTTGATAAAACAGGCATAAAAAGTGCAAGGATTCGGTTTTTCCTTAAAGCATATGTAAGATATGCGCCCAAAAATGTTGCAAGTGTTCCAAAAACGATGTCGGGCATAGGACAGCCTGTTATGATGTTGGAAAGCAGACACCCAATAGTTACTCCAAACCCCGCTTCAGGAAAGATTATCGGCAAAGCGCATAGCGCTTCTGAAAACCTGACCTGTATCATACCGTTTGCAAGTCCGACAGAACTTGCCACGAGCGTGAGCACCACATAAAGCGATGCGATAAGTGCCCCTCTTACAAGACGGGCGGTGCCAGTTGTTTTTTTCAATTTTAAAGCCCCCTAGTTTTGTTTAGTGTGAGGATGGTTTCGAACTCACATATTTAAAAATTTATAAATTTAAGCGTACAAAAATTTATAAATCTTTGTTCTCTTCTCTATTTTTTTTACATAATCTCTGGTTTCGCCATAGGGGATAGAGATAAGTTCAACGCCGTCTGTGCCTTGCTCTAAGAGCCACTTTGAAACATTTCCCTCTCCCGCATTATAGGCGGCAAGTGCGGTGGGAGTGCAGTTTTCATATTTTGCCAGAAGATATTTAAGATATGCACACCCAGTGTTTATATTAAGCGCGTTTTTTTCTTGATTTTCGTCTATTTCAAACTTTTCGATACACCATTTTTTTGTTTCGTCTTTTAATTGCATAAGACCTTTGGCGCCTTTCTTGCTCACTGCGTTTTCGTCAAATTTGCTTTCTGCAGAAATCAGTGCCATTACCAAAAACTCATCAAGGTCATACATATCCGAATACTTTTGAATTAAATCTTCATATTTAAGAGGAAAAACTGCTTTTAAACAAGGTTTTATCAAAAGACATACTGATAGAAGAATGAGTATCAGAGCCGATATTAAGTATATAACACTGCTCCTCTTTTTATATGTTAACTGATTCATCAAGTTTGCTCCTTAAAATTTTTGAAAGGTCAGATAAAAATGCATCTTTATCTCCGTTATTATACACGCTAAAGTCAGATTTTTCAATATAAAATTCATCGCATTTTTGACTTTCGATTCTTCTTTTAGCATATTCCATAGAAATAGAATCTCTTTTCATAATGCGCTCTATCCTTTTTTCTTTATCTGCAAGTACACTGATGACAAAATCACATTCCCTGTCAAGCCCTGCCTCAAATAAAAGAGGGGCATCATAGATAATATTTTTGGCATCTGTAGTTTCTTTAATTTTTATTGCTTCTTTTATAATATATTTATGAGTGATTTCATTCAAAATTGCAAGTTTTTCTTTGTCTGAAAATACAATTTCGCCAAGTTTCTTTCTGCTAAGGGTGCCGTCAGGGTTAAGAATGGCATCACCGAATACAAGGTGTAACTCTCTAAGAGAATCACTGCCTTTTTTCGATACATCTCTTGAAATCTTATCAAAGTCAATAACTAAAAAGCCGTTTTCCTTAAAAAACTCTGAGGCAAGGCTCTTTCCCGTACCTGAACCGCCCGTAATACCTATAATCATTTTACAAACCTCTTATTTTATATCTTAATGTGCTTCAAACCAGTTTTTTCCGCTTGAAATTTCTATAGTGAGTTTTGATTTCAAATCTGCAGCGCTTGTCATACATTCCTGCATAAGTTTTTTAACTTCGCTAAGTTCATCTTTGCGGGTTTCTATTATAAGTTCGTCGTGCACCTGAAGAATAAGGCGTGATTTCAAACCGCGTTTTTTAAGTTCGGAGTGTACCTTTACCATAGCAATTTTTATAATATCAGCCGCACTTCCCTGAATAGGTGTGTTCATGGCAACTCTTTCGCCAAATGATCTGGTCATAAAGTTTGAAGACGAAATTTCGGGAATGTATCTTCTTCTTCCAAAGAGAGTGGTAACGAAGCCCTCTTTTTTTGCGTTTTCGACCGCCGAGTCAAGATACATCTTTACATTTTTATACTTTTCAAAATAACTTTCAATGTACGCTCTTGCTTCTTTGACAGTTATGTGCAAATCCTGCGACAGAGAGTAATCGCCCATTCCGTACACAATACCGAAATTTACTGCCTTTGCCCTTGTACGAAGAAGTGGGGTTACATTTTCTTTTGAAACGCCGAAGACTTTCGACGCGGTAGATGTGTGAATATCCTCATTATTGGAAAAAGCCTCAATCATAGTCGGGTCATCTGCGATGTGAGCAAGGATTCTGAGTTCAATCTGCGAATAGTCGGCATCGGTTAAAACCCACTCATCACTCGGTGCAACAAACATTTTGCGTATCTCTCTGCCTTCTTCTCTTCTCTGGGGAATATTTTGAAGATTAGGCTCTGTTGAACTTATTCTGCCCGTTGTTGTAACTGTCTGATTAAAGTTTGAGTGAATTCTTTTTGTGTCGGGGTTTATAACAGCAAGAAGTCCGTCGCCGTAGGTGGATTTAAGTTTGGTATAGATGCGGTATTCGGTTATTTTTTCAATTATCGGGTGCGCACCCTTTAATTTTTCAAGCACCGATGCATCTGTCGAATAACCCGTTTTAGTTTTCTTTATAACTTTTAAACCGAGTTTTTCAAAAAGTATATCGCCGAGTTGTTTTGTTGAGTTTATATTAAACTCTTCACCTGCAAGAGCGTAGATTTCCTCTTCAAGACCTTTTATTTTTTCAGTGAGTTTGTCGGTGAACTCTGAGAGTGCATCTGAATCAATCATGACACCTGCAATTTGCATATCGGCAAGAACTTTTATAAGCGGGAGTTCAATTTCGTATAAAAGTTTTTCCTGACCGTCCTCTTTTATTTTTTCTTCCTCTGCTTTTTTTAGTTTTTCAATAGCCAAAACTTCGCCCGTAACAAAAAGAGAAAGGGTCTTTTCGTCAAGAGACAGAAGATTTTTTTCTTCTTTTGGGCTAAACACTTCTTTTTCGCCAAGAATCTGCTCCCCTAAAATATCAAGTGAAACGGAAGATACCGAGTAGTCTGATTTTGACGGATTTATTATGTACGCACCGATTGATGTGTCAAAGTAGGGAGATACATAATCTACGCCGTATTTTGCAAGGGAAATAATATCTGCTTTAATGTCAGATGAAACCTTTAAAATTTTATCTGATTCAAAAATCGGTTTAAGTATTTCTATGATTTTTTCTTTTGTTTCATCTTGGCACAGAAAAACTTTTGCACCCTTTTTAAATGCAAATGAAAAAGAATTTTCATAAGCATAAAGCCTGTAGGAAATTTCATTTGTGTCAGATAAAAGAGCACCAAGAGATTCAGGACTTATAATTTCAAAATTGCAAACTTCCTTTGCGTCTTTCATCTCATCTTTTGAGATATCCTTCAAAAATGCATTGAACTCTAAATTTATAAAGAGTTCTTTTAATCTTTTTGTGTCATATTCTTTTCTTTCATAATTTGAAATGGAAGATTCAATCGGCACAAAGCGTTCTATGGTGCAAAGTTTTTTACTTAAGAATGCCATTTCCTTATCGGCAATCAGTTTTTCCCTTGCACTTTTTTTAATTAAGTCATCATCTAAATTATCATAGAGATTTTCAATTGATTTAAACTTTTGAATATATGAAAATGCAGTTTTTTCGCCTATTCCCTTGACACCCGGCACATTATCAGACGAGTCGCCCATTAAAGCCTTTACATCAACAAACTCTGTCGGTGTTACGCCGTATGTTTCAAACACCCTTTCAGCGTCATATACATCTGTCTGCGTCTGACCGCCTTTTGTAATGGTAAGAAGTACATCGGTTGTTGCCGACGCAAGTTGCAAATCGTCGCGGTCGCCTGTTAAAATGTGACACTTTACCCCTTCTTCATCGCACATACGGCTGACAGTTCCTATGATGTCATCTGCCTCATAACCCTCTTTTTCAAGGATTGCAATATTCATCGCAGAGAGAACCTCTTTCATAACGGGCATCTGCACCCTTAGTTCCTCGGGCATTCCTTTTCTCTGTGCCTTGTAGCCGGAATACATTTCGTGTCTGAAAGTTGGCGCTTTAAGGTCAAAAGCCACGCAGATATAGTCAGGCGAGAGTTCGTCTATGTTTTTAAATATTATTTTTAAAAATCCGTAGATGCCGTTTGTGAAAAGCCCGTGCTTGTTTGAAAGCAAACGGATTCCGTAAAAGGCACGGTTTATTATGCTGTTTCCGTCAATTATAAGAAGGTTTTTCATTTTCTTTCCCTCTCTCAAATTAAATATACATTAAGTATAACATATATTGAAGATTTTTTCTACTCTTTTATTGGGTAAAATTTGTCAATTCCCTCACAAATTTTTAAAAATGGCTCAACTGCACTTACCGCACCGCTTTTGCCGTCTTCTGAAAACACCGCAACTGCATATTTGGGGCTGGAATAGGGGAAAAATCCGCAGAACCACCCGTGCTCGTAGTATGATAAATCTTCTTTTTGCCAACCGGTTTCCGCAGACCCCGTCTTTCCTGCAATCTCGAGGGGAGATGACGCTATTTTTTTTGCCGTGCCGTAGAGAACACAGTCACGCATCATAGAAGATATTTTTCTGGCGGTTTCTTCCTTTATTGCCCTTACCGAATCGTAATTTGAAAGATTCTCTATCACTTCTCCTTTTTCGTTTATAACCGATTTTGCAATATTTACTCTTCCCCTTATTCCTCCGTTTGCAATAGTGGCACACATTAGAGCACATTGAATTGGCGTTATAAGAATTTCCCCCTGACCTATAGAGATATTTGCACTTTCTGTTTGTGTATAATTTTCTTTTACGGGGATATTTCCTTTTGCCTCTTCAGAGCCGAAAAAAAGTTTTCTTTCGCCAAGACCGAGTTTGATAGCGGTATTTGTGATTTTTTTTGCACCAAGATTTAATCCTATTTCATAAAATGCGCAGTTGCACGAATTTGCAAAAGCCTCGGAAAGAGACTGAAGTCCGTGCCCGTCTTTTTTATTACAGTAAAATGTGTGCGAGTTTATTTCTTTAAAACCATTGCACAAATATTCCCTGTTTAAGTAAGGATTTTCATCAATTAAGGCAGATGCAGTTACAATTTTAAAAATGCTTCCCGCATTATACTGACAAAGTGCCCTGTTTAAAAGTTCGCCGTTTTCAGAACTCATACTCTTACTCAAATCGTTTGCGTCAAACTTTGGATTACTTGCAATCGCCAAAACATCAAAAGTTTCTGCGTCAAGCACAACCGCCGAGCCTTTTGGCACATATTTGTCTAAAACGTCCTCACACACTTTCTGGATATGATAATCTATTGTAAGCGACACAGAATTTATATCGCCGTCTTCTTTTGTAAGTTCAGACTCTGAATCAGGCATAGGTCCGCCGACGGCGTCTGAAAGGTAGGTGACTTTGATTTTCTCATCGCTTTTTAAAAGTGAATCAAACTTTTTCTCAACACCGCAAACACCCGTGCCGTCTATGTTTGTATAACCTGTTATATGAGGTGCTGTGCCTGAATTTGCATATCTTGACGGCATTGTAAACTGAGATTTACCCGCACCTAGTCTGACTTTCCCTCTGTCTGTTATATGAAAAAGGGAAAGGTCTCTTTCGGTCAGCGGGATAAGATTTCTGTCATAGATTGTTCCTCTCTCATTTTTAACTGTAATACAAACCGTTTCCTGATTTAAAACCGCCTTTTTATATTCTTCGTTTTTGAATACAGAAAGATAGAAAATTTTTGCAAAAAGAGAAGATGAAATAAATATAAAAGAAAAAAATAAAACTGATATGCGTTTTTTCAAAAGAATCACCTGAAAAGTTTTTTAGTCTTGAATATTTTCTTCATTTGGTGTAAAATGTATGTATCCGAATTTGGAAAGAGGGTAATTTTTTTGAAAAAATTCCATACTATGAAAATCGCAGGACTTGAAAGAAACCTGCAACTTTTTAAAATAAGCGATAACCTCCAGATAGCCGCTTTTATACTTTTCGGCGATGCTGAAATCACAGTAAAAAGCGCAGAGGAACTTTTAAAACTTGCACCCGATTATGACATTCTTTTTACTGCAGAGTGTAAGAGCATACCGCTTATTCACGAAATGGCAAGGCAAAGAGGCGATGATAATTACATAATTGCCCGTAAAGCACCTAAACTTTATATGGAAGATATAATGAGTGTTGAAGTAAACTCTATTACCACTGAAAACAAGCAGACGCTTTGCATCGGAAAAGGCGATGCTCAAGCACTCAGTGGCAAAAAAGTCCTTATTGTAGACGATGTTATAAGCACAGGCGAATCACTTACTGCCATGGAAACTTTAGTTGAAAAAGCAGGGGGAAACATTGTCGGCAAAATGGCGGTCCTTGCTGAAGGCTCGGCAAAAGACAGAGATGATATAATTTACCTCGAGCCTCTTCCGCTCTTTGATGCAGACGGAAATCCGCTTAACTAAAAGCGAACATAAAATATGAAAAAAGCCAGTCAAATTTTTGACTGGCTTTTTATTTTATTCATAACAGTGCTTATTTTTTGTTTTGATTTCTGCCACAGTTCGTAGGTTTTGAATTTAAATTCTACACTCCCGTCTTTTTCGGTGCTTATAAATTCTTTGTCTAAATCATCTGATGCGGAACTGATTTTTTCAATAGCATCTCCCGAAACTGTAACGCAGGTCTGGTCTACAAAACAAAGGGGCGGAAAAAGTACGCACCACCAGTTTTGCCCCGAGGCTTTCCCTATTTCGACTCTTACCGCTTCATATGAACCTGTGGGAAGAACAAGGTCTCCGTATTCTTTAGTAGGAAAATATGAGGGGGCAAAAACTACATTTACATCATAAGAATATCCGTTTTTTCTTACCTCATCTATAGCGCAGTTTTCTATTTTTCCTAAGTTTGCAAGAATATCTTCTCTTGCAGTATCAATGGTTTCATTTTCAGAAAAAATATCGCCACACTCTTTTATAACTCTGTCCCTTACCTTTAGTTTAAGACTCTGGTCATCACCCGAATCGCTGTTTGCTATAACATGAAGCCTTATAAGGCTCTGGGCAAGGGCGGTTTCTTTTTTTTCAAAATGCGAATTTATAAAAAATACACATATAAAGCCAATACAAAGAGATATTATAATTTTCTTCATCAGGTAAAACTCCTTTGAATTTACATCTTTTTATAAGTATTGACTTTTTATTAAATTTTATACAATACGAGAAAATTTACTTATTAAAAGTAATTAAATCAATTATATCTTCTTTGGAAATATCTTTATAAATATTAATTTGTTCATAAATTATTTTAAGCGCTTCCTTAAATGCGGTTTCATCTGCTTTATGTAATTTTTTCCCTCTGGTTAAAAGTTCGCATTTGTGAGTTTCGATGCTTTTAATTAAACATATAATTTCATCATACTCGCCGAAAGAAAGTATCTTTTTAAAATCTTCTTTCCTTTGGACGTCATTATTTGTCCAGACTGAATCAAATAAAGGCTCTTTTAATTTTGCAACCAATTCTTCATATTTGGCAACAGGGTGCATTTTTGAAGTGAGTTTTTCGTTTTCTACAGGCACAAAGAAAGTTGAGTTGTTAAAGTAAAGACTTTCAAGAACATAGTATGAAATGTCTTTATCTTCAAATGTTTTTTTGCAGATGTCTGCAATTTTACATACGCCCACTGTTGCATATACAATATTATCTCCGATTTTAAACATATAAAAACCCCTTGTTGCCCAAAATACAGACTTTGAAATAAGTCATATATTTATTTTAACATAAATCAAAGGCAATTTCTAAGGGCAGTTTTTCACAAAAAAACGACATTTTGATATTGTAAATTTTAACAAAAGTAAACTTAGCCATCGGAGTTCGGATAATCTCTCAATGGCTATTCAAAAAAATTTAAAGAAAAGACTTGACAAACTACTCTTACAGTTGTAAGATATAATTAAACTACACGTGTAAGAGTAAAGGAGTTGTTAATATGACATCAATTCATTCAATAAGCGATGCAGAACTTGAAGTAATTCAGGTTTTGTGGAGAGAAAAAAGACCGATGAAAATAAGCGATGTTCTTGAGAGTCTTTCGGGGACTGGCTGGAAGTACAATACCGTCGGCACACTTCTTTTGAGAATGGAGGCAAAAGGGGCTGTTTCATCATCGAAAGATGGCAGAAACATCGTATATACACCTGTTCTTTGCGAAGAGGAGTATAAAATAAACCGAACCCGCTCACTTGTTGAAAAATTATATAACGGCTCTGTAAAAGACCTTGCCGTTTCGCTTTTTAAATCAAACGAAATGAGCGAGGAAGATATAGAGGAAATAAAGAAGATGTTCAATCTGTGAGGTGATATATATGATTGAATCTGTATTCAAAGCAGTTCTTATAATGTCGGCATCAAGCGCAGTTCTCACCCTTATTTTGCTTATTATAAAACCTTTTACCGAAAAAACATTCGGTTACAGATGGCAATGCGGAGTCTGGTATGTTGTGCTTATTTGCGCTCTTATTCCGATAAGTATTACTTTTCCAAGTTATGATGCACTGCATAATACGGAAAATTTTAAAATTATTGAAACGGCAGATTTAAGTGTGCAAAATGTAACTTTAAGCACTAAGACTCAAAGTTATAATTCGGGTTTAGATTATGCTGATTCATTTGTTTCGGCGCTTTCTTATATATGGCTTATCGGAGCGGTGTACTTTTTTGCAATCTCCCTTATAAGATATTTGCTTTTTAAAAAAGAAATCCGCAAAAATTCCGTTTCTGACGGGGAGTATAACGGTATAAGAGTATTTTCCACAAATATTTTGTCAGCACCTCTTGCTCTGGGATTTTTTAAAAAGAAAATATTTATTCCCTGCTATACAGAAAATGAAGAGAAAGACCATATCTTGCTTCACGAATACACTCATATCAGACATCACGATATTTTTTACAAATGGCTATGCCTTTTTGCGCGTTGTATACACTGGTTTAACCCCTTTATGTATATGGTTTCCCGTCAGATAGACCAGCAGTGTGAAATTTGGTGCGATACATCGGTAACAAAAGATATGACGGCACTCGAAAAAAAGCAGTATATGAATATTATACTTTCGCTTATTTCCCGTTCCAATATGCCGTTGGAACTTACTACCCGTATGGCAGATTCAAAACACAGTATCAAAAAAAGATTTTCGGCAATAACAAACTCTTCAAAACAAAATAGAATTATAAAATGTTTGTCAGCCTCTCTTACGGCAGTTATCCTTGCATCAATGCTTTTTGTGAGCGGTATTGCAGGAGGTGTGGCATATAAAAACAATCCCGTTTGCTTTAAACTTGATTTCTCGCCGAAAATAAACGGCGGGTCAGAAAAAGTTGCAATAGACAAAGAAGAAATCAAGGACTTTAACGAAGAGGTCTTACAAAATTTTGATGAGAAAATTAGTAATAAAGAGGAAAACAGCACCAACCAAAATCCGTCTTCATACTATGAAAACGATACCGTTTTGAAAAATTCCGAAGAAGTACAAGCCCCCGAACGAGAAAATGAAGATACGCGTGAAGATTTCTGGGTTTATGAAACAGACCACTCTTTAGATATTACATATCCTGTTTTTGGCGAAATATATTCACAGAAGAAAGATATGGAAACTGTAATATCTGAAATAGAGAGAAACGGCGACTTTAAATCTGACGGAATAGGGACTGACCTTTCTTCATCGTACTACAAAGACACTTTGAGTTATGAAAGCGGAAATACAGGGATACTAAAGGGCGTTAAAGCCAACAAAAACGGTATGATATACTTTTATATGGATTCTGACTACAGGCAATATATAAAAATAGGTGTAGAGCATAACGGCAGACAGATAAGCGGAAACGGGATAATTCCCGAAAATGATACAGTTTACGCAATCGGGGGACTTGACCCCGAAAAAACTTATGACATAACCGTTACAAACGGGGCGGGAGATACGTGGAAAACAACGGGCGAATATGTTATTTACTGAGAGGAGAAAATTTTATGAAAAGATATTTAAGTATTATTCTTGCTGTAGTATGTATGTTTAATTTATGTGTGGTTTCCTTTGCAAAAGAGCCGACTAAAGAGGAACTTTCAGATCTTAAAAAATATGCAATTATTCAAGGCGACCCCGACGGCAACTTAAGACTTGGCGATACCTTAACCCGTGCAGAAGCGGTAAAAATTATTTGTACTATGGCAGGGTATGATAAAATAGCGGAAAATTCAAATGAAATTGTTCTTAATGAAGACAAACCTTTCCCCGATGTTCCACAGGGCCACTGGGCAACGGAATATATAAGATGCGCTAAAAATTTCGGTATAGTCGAGGGCGATGAAAACGGATATTTCAATCCTGAGGCTGAGGTTAAAAACGAAGAGTTTGTAAAAATGCTCGTTATTATTCTTGGCTATGATATGATGGCTCAGCACCGCGGAGGTTACCCTGTAGGCTACAATGTAGTTGCCAATACTTACGGAGTAACCCAGGGACTTCAGTTTGCGGTAAATACCCCTGCAATACGCTCAGATGTCGCTGTAATGAGTATAAATTCACTTGATGTTCCCCTGATGAAACAGACAGGCTACGGCGACCAGATATCATACTCTGTTATGGACGGGGAGAATGGACATAAAAAAGAAACTCTGCGAATAAATCTTGAACTTTTAAAAAAATAACAAAAAATGGTTTGCGGATATCCGCAAACCATTTTTTATATTAACACATTATTTATTTTCGCATATGCTGTCTGTAACATTTAAAACGCGCAAAGTATCATCAGACACCGTGAATTTAATCTCATATCCGCCAAAGCCAAAACCGTAGACTCTTTTTTCGTCATTATGGTATGACGGTCTTGGGTCGTTTTCTAAAATTTTTATCAGGTCCTGTCTTTTTTCCTCACTCACTTTTTCCAGTTCTTCACTTGGAAAATCCACTTTCAGAGAGTATTCTCTCACCTCGTCTGAAAATCCGCCTTTTGCTTCTGGAACAGAGTCAGAAAATGCAAGATACGGCTTTATATCGAAAATGGGAGTTCCGCATTTTAGGTCTGCACCGCTTACCAAAAGGATAGTGTTTTTCCCCCTTTTTTCTACTTTTTCAAGTTTTACGCACGATAGTCCAAGGGAATTGGGTCTGAAAGGTGACCTTGACGCAAATACGCCCACGCGTTTGTTTCCCCCAAGTCTTGGCGGTCTTACAGTAGGTGAAAACTCAGGGCAGGGCGCGTCTGAAAAATGCCATATGAGCCAGATGTGAGAAAAGTTTTCTATTTCCCTGAATGCATCGGGAGTGTCGAACTCCTTTTCAAATCTTATTTCGGACATTACCCCTTTTGCTATTGAACTTTGCCTTGGTATGCCGAACTTTGTAGTGTAGTCATTATAAATATGTGCGATAGGTTTTATATAAATTTTATCACTCATTTTTGTTTCCTTGTATCATTTCAATCAGTCCCGCTTCATCGGTTACTTTTATGCCGAGTTGGTTTGCTTTTGTGAGTTTTGAACCTGCCTCTTCACCCGCTACAACAAGCGATGTCTTTTTAGATACACTTCCTGAAACCTTTCCGCCGTTTTTTTCAATAAGTGCAGTTGCCTCTGCCCTTGAAAGAGTGGGAAGAGTTCCTGTGAGCACAATTGTCATTCCCTCAAAAATGTTTGTTTCATCATCTGACTGAATGTATTCGAGGTTAACACCTGCGTTTTTGAATTTTGCAAAAATTTCTCTCGCACTTTCGGTACTGAAATAATCTATAACACTTTGTGCAACAGTTTCTCCGATGCCGTCAAGCGTTGTAAGAGTTTCTTTATCTGCCGTGAAAAACGCATCAAAAGTTTTTAGTTTTTTGCATATAATCTTTGCAGTACCGAGTCCTACATGGCGTATACCGAGAGCATAGATGAGCCTTGAGAGGTCGTTTGATTTTGATTTTTCAATAGAAGAGAGGATATTTGACGCACTCTTTTCGCCCATTTTATCAAGCGACGCAATCGTTTCAAGGTCAAGATAATAAAGGTCAGCACATGTCTTTATATGTCCGCTCTCTAAAAGTTTGGAAACTATAGACGGGCCAAGGCTTTCAATGTCCATAGCATCTCTTGAAACAAAGTGGGTAATTCTGCGCTCAAGTTGTGCAGGACACTCAGACCCAGTGCATCTGTATGCCGCTTCGCCCTCATCTCTTTTAACGGGGGAACCACAGGACGGACAACTAGATGGCATTTTGAAAATTTCTTCTGTTCCGTCGCGGTCATCAAAGCAAACCTCTGAAACTTCGGGGATAATATCACCCGCTTTATACACTATTACACAGTCGCCGACTCTTATGTCGTGCTCATTTATATAATCCATATTGTGAAGAGTTGCCCTTGACACAAAAGTTCCAGCAAGAGTAACCGTATCAAACTCTGCATTGGGGGTAAGTACGCCTGTGCGTCCTACCTGAACGGTGATTGAACGGATTTTGGTTTTCTTCTTTTCAGCAGGGTATTTATATGCAATAGCCCATCTCGGTGTCTTTGCGGTTGAGCCCAAAATCTCACGGTCAGAGAGATTATCAAGTTTTATAACCGCTCCGTCTATATCAAAGGGAAGACCCGGTCTCTCAGAGCCTATTTCTTCTATTTTTTTAAAAGCATCTTCAATAGATGTAAAGGTGTTTTTGTTTTCAATAACTTTAAATCCCGCGGTCTTTAAAAACTCAAGTCCTTCGGTGTGGGAGTGTATTTCTTTTCCTTCGATTTGCTGAATGTTGAAAACGAAAATATCGAGTCCTCTTTTTGCCGCAACTGAGGAATCGAGTTGACGAAGAGATCCCGCTGCCGCATTTCTCGGATTTGCAAAAAGGCTTTCGCCGTTTTCTTCTCTCTCTTCATTTATCTGGGCAAATTTTTTCTTTGGAATAAAAACTTCGCCCCTTACCTCTAAGTAGGCGACATTTACTTTTAATTTTAATGGGATAGACATAACAGTCTTAAGATTTTCCGTAACATCTTCGCCAATAGTTCCGTCGCCTCTTGTAGAGCCTCTTTCAAAAATTCCGTTTCTGTATTCAAGAGATACGGAAAGGCCGTCAATTTTGTGCTCAACACAGTATACGGGGTCTTTTCCGAGGCTCTGACGGACTCTTTTATCAAAACTTTCAAGTTCTTCAAAACTGAAAGCATCTTCTAAACTTTCCATTTTTACTGCGTGTGTAACCTGCTCGAATCCTTTAAGGACAGTTCCGCCAATCTTTTGCGACGGGGAGTCTGCGCTTACCCACGACGGATTTAATTTTTCTATCTCTAAAAGACGGCGCATCATTTTGTCATAATCTGCGTCGGAAATTTTGGGGTCATCTAGCACATAATATCTGTGCGAATGATAGGCTATTTCTTCTTTTAGTTTTTCGTATTCGGCTCTCAATTTAAAACACCACTTTCAAAAAACTTTAAAACGGACTTTTGTCCCGTCAGGACAAAAAGTCCGTTTTCATTATTTTACTCTATTTTTGTAAGTAAATACTCTGAATCTATGTATTCGAGAGTATATGTCCAGTCAAAACTTTTTTTCTCAGATGCACCGTCAGCATAATACAAAGTTTCTGCCTCTGTTACATCAATTTTCCATTTTGTGTCAGAAATTTTTGTGATTGATTTTACAGTAAGAGAATCAAAACCTTGAGAAATTCCCTGGTCAATACAGGTCTGAACAAGTTTTTTCTGGTCATTATAAAGTTGACCTGCAAGATGGGATTCAACAACTGAAAAATCTCTGCTGTTTATTGCCATAACAAGGTCTTCAATATATTCAACAAGGATAATTTCTGCTTTTTTAAAACTCATTTCATCGGTATCTTTTGAATTTTCAGATTCAAGATACTGTTTAATCTGAGATATATATTCTTCAAGGAGCGATACATCGGAATCGTCAAGATATTTTGTGTCAATGAGTTCTGATTCGGTCAGGGCATCTTCGTACTTTTCATTCTTCATAAAGTTTTGCACATTTTCAAAAGTTTTGTATGCAGTTTCATATGAAAGAATTTCGTCGTCAAGACTTTCAACATCTGTGCGTATTGAATAATCTATGTATTCTATCGGAATTTCATCAAAAAGTTCTCTGGCTTCTTCAAATTTTTTGCTTTGAAGTTTTTTCAGCGCTCTGTTATAGTTGTACACTATTGTGTGCAGTGTTTCTGCCTCGTCATTTTCGGGGTCTGTTTCTAAAACTGCCTTAAAAACAGTTTCAGCCTCGTCATATTCGGCGTTTTTGAGATTGTCCATACCCTTTTCCATAAGGGTATCAGTATCTTCTTGTTCTAACACGACATCTTCTGCGCCCGGGTTTTCTTCCTCTTTTTTGCCTATGGCACCTGATATGAAAAGAGAAACAACAACTAAAACCAAAGAGGTAATAATACATATTAAAACGGTCGGGTTTATACCGTCTTTTTTCTTTTTGCCGGTGGCTGTTTTCTTCTTGGTGTAGATTGGTTTTGTTTCATTAAACTCTGCCGAATCTGAAACAGGTCTTATTTTCTGCGTATCGCCAAATTCTGTTTTGCTAAAAGGCGAAATCTGGTCAGAGTCTATTTCGAGTTGGAGTCCGCAGTGGGGACACCATTTTGCTCCGCCGGACTCTTTTTTGCAATTGGGACAAATCATACAAAAGCCCCCTTCTTATTTTGACATTACTGCCGAAAGGCTTATATCTGAATTTAAAATACTGTTTCCTGTCTGGTCGATTATAACGGTTTTGCCCGTAGCATCTTTTACAACTGCAAAACCGTCAGGATAAAATTCTCCCGCCTCGGTAAATCGGGGGTCTATCGCAAAACTTCCGTCTTCTTTTACATATCCCCAAAGACCGTCTTTTAAAACAGGCGCAAGACCGCCCGAGAACGAAAGTGCCTTGTCAAATTGAGGCTCTATGACAAATTCTCCATCTTTGTTTATGAATCCGTATTTTCCGTCGCCTCTTTGAGCAAATATAAGGGTTTCGCATCCAAAAACACCCATATCAGAAAAACGGGGAGGAATTATGTACGCACCCTCTGCATTTATATAGCCGTAACGAGTGCCAAGTTTTACTCTTGCACTTAAATCGGGGTCGAATGCGGAAATTTCATCAAACTGAGGTTCAATAAGGAAATTGCCCTCTGTATCTATAACGCCGTAATCGGAGAAAATTTTAACCTTTGCTCTGCCGTCTTTGAAAAGGTGCGCCATTTCAAATTTGGGTTCAATAACCGCAGTGCCTTCCTTGTTTACATATCCCCACTTGCCGTCTGCTTTTATGGGAGCAAGGCCGTCAGCGGAAAATTCAAGAGCCATATCGTACTGAGGCGCTATTGTGTATTCGCCGTCCTCACCGATATAACCGAAAGCACCGTTTACAGAAACCGCTGCAACGCCCTCTGAGAAAACTGATGCACTTGAGAATTTGGGGTTTATCACATAACTTGCATCTTTTGTCATATAACCCCATTTGCCGCCCTCCATAACAGCAATATAGCCATTATCGGATACCTTGCCGAAAGAGTCATACTGCGGAATTGTAAGAAGTTGACCTTCCTTGTTTATCATAGCATATTTATCGCCGATGAGAGCAAAAGCAATATCGCCGTCAAAAGCGGTGAGCATACGGAACTGAGGTTTTACCGAAAATTTTGTCGGTTCGTCTTTTGAAATATATCCCCATTCGCCATCAAGACACACCGCAAGTGTATCGGAAGTGAAAAGGGTGTCGGGATTTACCACGGGTTCTTCTTCGTTTGGAATAATCCAACTGACAATTATTATAACTGCCGCAATTATAAGAACTACAGCACTTATAAGACCAATGAGTTTTCTGTAATCAATTTTGTATTTTTTCACCTTTTTCTGAGGGATCGGTTCCTCAATTACACGGACTTGAGATGCGTCCGCAACTGTCTGGCTGAAATTTGTGTCATTATCTATGTAGGCTGAATTGTCTTCGCCGCAAAAAGAACATACGGGTGAGTCGAGTTCTCTTTTGCATACTCTGCATACCATACTTTCACGCCTCCTGTCTTCATTATAATTCATTTTAGCATTTTTTTAAAAAAAAGTCAACAATAACTCTCTTTGCAAAACGCCCCGTTTTCGTATGTTTTTTCACGCAGACAAAGGCTTAAACACAAGAGAAAAGGCACTTGTGTGCTGTTTTGTTTTTGCCGGTGTTTATAAAAACAGCAAACCGCTTTTCGTATAAAATATAATCAGGGTAACAAAAGGCAGATAAGCAGATATTAACGCATCTGTTTATGTAAAGGAGGAAGTATGAAAGAATCAGAAAACAAAAAACTTTTTCCCATAACGGAAGAAGATGTGCAAAATGCTGCACAGATACTCAGAAAATATAAGCAGGGTAAATCAAATCTTGAGAAAAGGATAATAGAAAACGAAAGATGGTGGAAACTTCAGCACTGGTCAATGATTGGAAAATCCAATCCGACCGACCCTGAACCTGCGTCTGCATGGCTTTTTAACTGCCTTGCCAATAAACACGCAGACGCTATGGATAATTTCCCCACCCCGTGCGTTTTGCCCCGTGAAGAAAGGGACTTTAAAAGCGCGGGAATTCTTTCCGAGGTTCTTCCCGTAATCCTTGAGTACAATGATTTTGAAAAGACATATTCGGACGTATGGTGGTACAAACTCAAAACAGGCACGGGATGCTACGGGGTATTCTGGAATAACTCTCTTCGCTCAGGGCTTGGCGATATCGACATAAAACAGATTGATATTTTAAATATGTTCTGGGAAAGCGGAATCAAAGATATTCAGGACAGCCGTAATGTCTTTGTTGTCGAACTCGAATCTAACGATGTGATAACAGAGAAGTATCCTCAAACCTATGGCAGACTTTCGGGTTCAACTCTTGATGTGGCAAGGTATATTTATGATGACACAGTAGACACCGAAGACAAAAGCGCAGTTGTTGACTGGTACTATAAAAAAAGAGTGGGAAACCGCGAGATTGTGCATTACTGCAAGTTTGTAAACGACATCATTCTCTATTCTTCAGAAAATGACCCTCTTCTTTTTACAAGAGGTTTTTACGACCACGGAAAATATCCCTTTGTCTTTGACATTCTCTTTGCCGAAGAAGGAACGCCTTGCGGATTCGGTTATGTAGATGTGATGAAAAATGCACAGATGTATATTGATAAACTCAATCAGATTATTCTCAAAAACGCCCTTCAATCAGGAAGACGCCGTTTCTTTATCTCTGACAATGCAGGGATAAACGAAGAAGAATTTGCCGACTGGTCAAAAGAGTTTGTCCACACCGCAGGAAGTCTTGACGAAAGAAATATAAGGGAAATTCAGGTGTCCCAACTTGACGGAAGCGTTGTAGGGCTACTCAATCAAAAAATTGAAGAACTGAAAGAAACTTCAGGAACGCGTGATGTTATGCAGGGCGGAACAGCGGCAGGTGTAACAGCGGCAAGTGCTATTGCCGCACTTCAGGAACAAGGATCAAAACTTTCAAGGGATATGATAAAAAGTTCCTACAGAGCATTTAGAAAGATAAACTGCTTTGTAATTGAACTCATACGCCAGTTCTACGATGAACCCAGATGCTTCAGAATAAGCGGAGCACAGTTTTCAAGCATTTCAAAAGGTTCACTCTTTGAAAATTCTTCACTTTTCGGAGAGCCGATTTTCGACATAGTTGTTTCAAGCGAAAAAGAAAACCCGTTTTCGACTTCAGCGCAAAACGAACTTGCAAAAGAACTCTATAACCTTGGTATGTTCAATCCCGAAATGGCAAATCAGGCTTTGGCGTGTCTTGAAATGATGAACTTTGACGGCAAAGAAAAAGTCATGAAAATAATAAAGGAAAACGCATCGGCAGTTATAACCGAAAATGTCCCGGCTAAAGAAATTAAAGATGGAGAGAATGAGTCTGATATCATAACGGCATACCGCAAAAACCTTCCGGGCAAAACAACGCTTGAAGAGGCTAAAAGGAGGCTTGGAATATGACGCAGATTTCAAGGGAAGAAACAAAAGACAAATTATGCCTTACGGTACTTGGGCACTGCGACGCAGGAAGAATAAACGGTCTTGACCTTTGTTGCTGTGCGGTTTCAATGCTGGTATTCACTCTTATGGAATCACTTAAAAAACTAAACCTTTCCTCTCCTGAAATTTCCTATGGCGGAGGCTGGTGTCTTGTGCGTTTTTCAAACAAAAGCAAAGACTACGAAAAGGCAAAAATTATAACAGATACTGTAATGACGGGGTTTCTACTACTTGAAAAATCATATCCGTCGAGTGTCTGCATTTTAAAGGAGGCAGAAAAATGAGCGAAGTTAAAGACGGATACTGTATTATTGACGCTATGAGCGGAATGGAAGATGCTCATGTTCAGACAAGTCAGTTTACAGATAATTTTGATAAAATCAAATTCCTTTTGGGCAAAAACTTTGATGACTACACAATGATGATTATAACCGATATAAGCGGTCACGTGGAAGTTATACATACCGACGGGGCATCTCTTATAAAAGAAACGGACGAATCGGGCGAAACAAGTCTTTTATGGAATCTTGGCGTAAATGTTACTTCACAGACGGGAGTTGTGATATATCAGATTGCTGCCTATAAAAAAAGTGGCGACACTATTGAAAAAACCTGGTATTCCAAAGAGGGAAGACTTATAGTAACTGAGAGCATAAGCACAAATGAATACAGTGCAAACCTTTTGGGTGCATATCCAAATCTTCTCACAAGACTTTTAGCAGAGGCTGAAGATATAAAAACCGAACTTGACAAGGTGAATTTTGACAAGGTTTCAAAAGAAGAGGGAAAAGGGCTTTCGCATAACGACTATACTGATGAAGAAAAAGAAAAACTTTTATCTGTTTCAGTCGGCGCCGAGGTAAATGTTCAGCCTGACTGGGCAGAGTCAGATGATGAGAGCGATGCCTTTATAAAAAATAAACCAACTCTTTCAAAAGTGAGTTTTTCAGGGTCTTTTTCTGACCTCAAAGATAAGCCCGTAATTGATACAGAGTTTAAAAATAACAGTCAAAATGCCCAGAGCGGAATTGCGGTGGCACAGGCGATTGCAGATATGGTAAACTCTGCTCCCGAAACTTTAGATACTCTTTCAGAACTTGCAAAAGCACTCGGCAACGACCCGAATTTTGCAACAACCATTATGAACTTAATGGGCAAAAAGTCAGATAAAACCGAAACTGAAAATCTCATAGACGGCGTGACAGAAGAAATGAACACAAAAATCGGCGACATCGAAACTGCACTTGACCAAATACTTAAACTTGATAACGAACTTCTGGGGGTGAGTGAATGAACCTTTCAGAAAAACTCATAACAATTGCAGATAACCGAAAAAAATTATATGAATCGGGTAAAAATTCAATGGTTGACCCTGAAAAAATCATATTCAAAACGGAATCTGGCAGACTCTTTTCAATGAATGATGTATCTGAAATTGCGCACGATGTCAATATAAAAACCGAAAACGGCGCAAATGTTACTGTGTGCGCAAGAAACTTATTCAGAGAAGATTTGATGGAGGGTACAACCAGCGTAAATGGTATTACTTGTGAGTATGAGGGCGATGGAATTTTCCATATATATGGTTCGTATGAAAATGCAGCAACAACGCATAAAGACTTCTATATTCACGCAAAAACATTAAATATACCGATAGATGTGAACTCGTCTTACTCTGTTTATTCAAAAATTATTGAAGGTGACACTTCGAATAATACTTATTCTTATTTATTAACAAGTAACGGAACGCAAACAAAGAATTGGATTTGTGCGACTGTAAAACCATCAACAGAAGTTGGAAGCACGGTTGTTACGTCTGGCAAAGGCGGATTGTATCAGACAGATGCAAAAAGATTAGAACGATTTCATTTTTATATCAGAGTCGAAGCAAATTCAACGCTGAATGTAAATATCAGGATTCAGGTTTGGTTATCGAAAGGCAGTTTGCCCGATTACGAAAAATATATCGGTACAACTTACACGGCAGACGCCGATGGTAATGTTTACGGAGTAAAATCCTTATCACCTTATATGAATATATACACTTCTTCTGATGAAGATATGGTTGTTTCCTATCACAAGTCATATGGTATGCAGACTGAACGTGAAAGGTTTTGGGAAACATTTCAAAACAAAGGAACCAGAAACCAATATCCTTATGCTTTTTATGGTTCTTGGTGGACAGATAATATATACAATCCTATATATAATATTGTACATAGCGATGGTGTTTCAGTTTTTCAAAATTCAAGCATTACCGACACAAAGGTAACAATCGATTTGAGCAATTTTTCGGGCAGTATGACTGCAATGTTCAGCGGTTGCCGTGCACTTAAAAAAATAAGAAAACTGATTGTTCATGAAGCGCTCGGATATGAAAGGTGTTTTGTAAACGCTGATAAACTCACAGACGTTGAATTTGAAGGAGTTATC
The DNA here is from genome assembly GCA_045546535.1 of Clostridia bacterium. GTDB lineage: Bacteria > Bacillota > Clostridia > UMGS1810 > UMGS1810 > RGIG1828. The sequence continues at coordinate 23,904 of JAZQDA010000102.1, forward strand.
GGCAAAAGCATAAGTTTTGCCCAGTCCCCGCTAGGTATTGAAAGTCTTAGAAATATAATACTTCATCTTAAAGACTACAGCGGAGGAAGCACAGAAACACATATTCTCACTTTAAAAGATGGGTGCAAAACTCTTTTAGAAGAGAATGGAAACACATCGCCGAACGGGAACCTTTGGACAGAATATGTTTCTGACCTTGGCTGGACTCTTGCATAGAAAGGAGAATTTTATGTATACAGATATTGAAACTTTAATAGAAAATGCAACAATGAAAAAATATTTTAATGGTGACGGCAAATTCACAGCGTACATAATTGAGCCTTACCCTGACTTTATGCTCCATATAAACTCAAGGGACGAGATTGTTTTTGACCCTCAGACCGATATGGCGACAGGTGAGATAATAAAAGGTTACACAAAAGGCGAAGTGAGACTTTGCGCCGATTATGATTTTTCAGTAAATCCTCTTGATATTTATGCAGTCCCGACAGTTTGTGAGGAGGAAAAGATTTGAAAAACATTTTAGACTACATAATTTATGCATCAACAGTTATCGGTGCGATAGGGGCAGTGTTTTTGGCACTCAGAAAATGTCTTTCATCTCTTTTTGACCCCATATGCAAAAAACTTAATTTTATGGACAAGCGTGAGTGCCGTCATTTTCTGGTAAGTTTTCTGTGCGATGTAGAAAACGGAATCGAAAAAGACGAAGTTCAATGGAAACTTGCCCACGATACTTATGATTATTACAGAGATACTTTAAAGGAAAATTCATACGTTCACGACAAATGGGAAAGGGTGGTAAATAATGAAGATTGATATAAGTTTAGTTTCTTTAATTGTTGCTCTTCTTGGCTTCGGAGTCAACATAATTGTTCAGATTACAAAAGAATTTATGCCGATTCCTACAAAACTCTGGACAATTATAGTTTCAGCATCGCTTTGCATCATATGTTACATATCGGGTGTAAGCGAGGGCTTTTTTGAGGCGGGAATATCGGGGGCGCTTGGGTGTATTGTTTCGTCTTTTTTCATCGCATACTGCGCGATGTACGGCTTTGATACATTCTCAGAACTTTTTGAAAGATTTAAAGGCGGTGAAAATATAAATGACGATAACTGAAAAATATTATAATTTTTCTTCGCCTCTTGAGAAAAGAAAAAACACCGATTTTATAATACTTCATCACGCTGCGGCAAAGGTGTGCAGCGCAGATGATATTCACAGAATCCACCAGAGCAACGGGTGGTCGGGCATAGGCTATCACTATTTTGTGAGAAAGGACGGCAGAGTCTTCCAGGGGCGTCCCGTAGGGGAAATCGGCGCTCACTGTATAGGCAAAAACTCTGAGAGCGTCGGAGTATGCTTTGAGGGTAATTTCGAAAAAGAAGAAATGCCGGTCACGCAGTTTGAAGCAGGAAAAGAACTTATAGCCTACCTTAAAGGCATATACAAAAATGCAAAAGTGAAAAAACATTCGGACTTTAACGCAACCGTATGTCCCGGGGAAAATTTCCCTTTTGATAAAATATCTTCACTGGTGTATGAAGACGAATCTGACATCATAAGCATTCTTTCCAGAAGGGGTATTATGACAGATATACCTCTGTGGAAAGAAAAATGCAAGGGAAAGACAAATGCCTACTATCTTGCAAAAAACATAGCCAATAAAACAACTGATACCAAATTGAGAGAAAAGCCTCTGGAAAGTGTAAATGATATTGTGTGGGAACTTTGTGAGAGAAAAATAATAACCGACAAAAATCTTTGGCTTTCTCTTTTTGAAAAGGACAAAAACCTTTACTGGCTTGGGTTTAAGGCAGTAAATCAGACGAAATGAGGCGAGATTATGCAACTAAAAACAGACAGGATAAATTTTGACGGAACTGACTCTGAAAAAATAAACCGTCTTATAAACTATACTGAAACTTTGAGAGATGAGATTGATTTCAGGCTCTCATCGCTCAAAGAAAAGCAGGACGCAATATATGAAATACTAAGAAAGATACAGGGAGGTGCAAAATGAGGATAACAGATGTTATAACTCAGTGTGACAGGATAAAACCGAATGAATATACATATGACGATAAAAGACGGTGGGTTGAAAAAGTCGAAACTGATATCAGACGCTTTGCAGACAGGTTTTCACTCGAAAAAGCAGATATGAGTTTCAAAAAGGAAGAAGACCCCCAACTTTTTCTCGGCACAGAGTATATGGATATTTACATTTATTATCTTATATCTATGATAGACCTTTCCAATCAGGAATATGCCCTCTACAACAACAGTTCTGCATTTTTCAATTCACTTTTTTTAAAATGGCAGAAAAATCACAGAAGAGAAAATATCCCTGAAAAATCAGCGCAAATTAAAGTATAAGGAGGTGGAAAAATGCTTCCTGTAATGAGGACAAATATAAATTTTTACGAAAAAGATATTAAAGTTTTCGGCGGTATAAACACACAGGAGAATTCTTCTCTGGGTCAACTTTTAATCAGTGAGAACATATCTTCACAAAATTATCCTTTTTTGTCTGCAAGGAAAAAGCGTACTATAGTTGCGCAAACCGACAAGATAATTAACTCGGTGTGGGGATATGGCGGGATTATATATACCTCGCATAGTGAAGACGGCAAAAAAATATTTTTTACCTTTGGGGAGAAAGAGTATGAATTCACAACTTATTCATCGTCAAATGATTTTACTTTAAAGAGGAAATTTGCCTGTGTCAAAGATGCAATTTTGATAATCCCTGATAATGTCATATTTGACACAAGCAAAAAAACTTTCAAAAAAGCATCTTTTCAAAAAACGCAGACCCCCGATACTGCCAAAGCAAAATTCAAAACTGAAACAGGAGGAGCGTCAAATTCAGATGTATCTTTAAGTGAGTATGTAGGGAGAATATATGACAATAAGATAAGTGCAAGACAAATCTCTTATACTTATTCTGGTAACAGCCGTGTTTTCTACTTTGCATCATTCCCTGATGAGTTAAAAGAAGGTGATGTTATTGAAATAAAAATGTCAGCATATGCAAATTCATATGAAAGTGCAACTCAATATCAGGAGTGTATGCTGAAATTAGCAGCAGGAACAACTGCCAAAATTAAAAGCATAACAAAGGTTTCGCACACAACTCCTTCGGGAAAAGTAACTGATAATACAGAACTTATCTTCGAGGACGGTGCGTTTGATACTAGCGGATGCGGGACAATATTTATAAAAAACATCACAGTTACGAGAAAACTGCCTGACTTAAAGCATATTTGTTCATTCCAGAACAGAGTCTGGGGAATATCAGGCAAAAGTGTGTATGCTTCAAAACTCGGCGACGCATCGGAATGGAACGATTTTACCATTGATGAATACGGAACTTTGCCATACGCTTCTTTTAATGCTGAAGCATCAACAGAGGGCGATTTTACTGCAATAGTGCCTTTTGGCAACTACATATATGCATTTAAGGAAAATTCTATAAACAAAATCTACGGCGACTCACCCGATGAATATAAGTTCAATACTCAAGTTTGTCAGGGTGTAAGGACAGGGTCGGGCGAAAGCATGTGCATATGCGACGGAAGTTTAATATATCCGTCAAATGACGGAATATACCGTTACTACAGTGATTATCCGAGAAAAATCTCAGATGATGTCGGTGATTTGGGCGAGGTTTTATCGGGTGCTTCTACCGAGCGCTATTGCTATTTCCTTTGCCGAAAAGAAGACAGGCTTTGCCTTTGGGTATATGATATCAGATACGGCATATGGCATATGGAAACCGCATCTGAAAAAAGCCTGATGCTCTTCTCTTACAAAAATAAAGTCTATCTTACATCGCAGACTCAAATTCTTTGCCTAACAGACGACTCTCTTTCAGAAAAAAATGAGAAGATGGTAAATTGGAAATTCCGTATGCGTATTGATGATAAGTTTTTCAATAAAAAAGGCTATGGCAAACTTATGGTCAGATATTCTCTTTCAAAAAATGCATCATTTACCGTCCGTGCATTTTATGATGACGGTGGGAGAGGTGCAATATGCGGAGCGTGTTATGACGAGGCAGAGTCAAGCCTTGCGACAATTTCTCTGCCCATAAAAAGATGCAACTGGTTTGAACTTGAATTTTCAGGGTTTGGTGATTTTGTCCTGAAAGGCATTAAACTCAAGTTCTACCGCGGAAGCGAAATATAAAGGAGATGATAAAAATGTCAAGTTATTTTACAAAGAAAAAACTGATTGACGATAATTCCGACCTCTATATCTCGGAATATGATAAAAGTCTTCCCTCGAAAGACCTTGAGGGAATAATAAGTGCAAAGAGAAGTTATAACGAAGCACAGAAAACGGGCAATACCTATGCAATGCAGGAGGCAAATAAAAGAGCAAACGACATAAGAAAGACAAGCGGAAGTTATACGGGCGGACTGGACGGTTCCGAATATAAACGCACCCCGAAAGATTATGAAATAAGAGTTTACGAAGGTTTTTCTTCGCCTTATTCAAAAGAGAAAAAAAGGGTTCTTAGTAAAATTAATTCTATGAATGATTTTTCATATAACCCTGAAGATGACCCGATTTATGCAATCTATGCAAATCTTTACAGGTCGCTCGGTGAAGATGCTTATGACAGAGCACTTTCGCAAAATGCTATGCGTACAGGCGGTGTTGCAAGTACAAGTGCACAGTCTCTTGCTATGCAGGCACAGAATAAGTATAACTCAATGCTAACTGCAAAAATTCCTGAACTCTACGCCCAAGCGTATGACAAATATCTGAATGAATACGAAAGACTCTACAGAGAACTTGAAATGTATGAGGACTTTGAAAACACAGAGTACAAACGCTACCGCGACAGAGTGTCCGACTGGGAAAACGACAGAGACTATCAGAGCAAAAGAGATAAGGAAACAAGAGATGAACTTTGGAATCAATATGAGTTTAACTCAAATCTTGAATACGACCTTGCAAAAGACGAAGAAGAAATGTCGTTTAAAAAAGAACGGGCAGATATGGAAGATGCAAAGTGGGGCATGGAATTTGACCAAAAATCCTATATGGATGCGCTAAATGCCACTATGGATCTTGTAAAAATTATTGTTGATGAGCCGGATATTTCAGCAGCGCTTATTCAGGAACTTTATGACAGTTTGAAACTCGACTGATAAAAAGGGCGTCCTCACTTGGGGATGAATCGGTTTTGACTTGAAATTTTCCGTTAATACGGAGCAAAAAAATCCCGTAACGCGACAGCATTACGGGATTTTTTTGTCTTGTCTTATTCGTAAAATCTCTGACTCAAAACTGCAAAGCACCTCAAAAGCATAATTTTGGGGCGAATAATCCCTAAGCGAGGACGCCCAAAAGTAAGGTCTCTTTTTTCATTTATATATGCGATTGTTTTTTTGCTTAATCAGTGGTATAATTAAGCAAAAAATGTCTTTAAATAACTCTGGAGGTTTTTATGAAAATACTTCACACTTCCGACTGGCATCTTGGTATAACCTTAAACAGTGCAAGTATGGCAGATGAGCAGAAAAATTTTATAGACCAAATTTGCGAAATTGCAAAATCTGAAGGCATCGGTGCAGTTGTAATTGCGGGTGATATATATGACACAAGTGTTTCAAGTTCCGATGCTGTGTCGCTTTTCAGTTATGCAACAGACAGACTTTGTAATGAACTCGGCTTAAAAGTTTTAGTCGTTGCGGGTAACCACGACGGCGCGGCAAGGCTTAGCGCATACAGTTCCATAACAGATAAGGCAGGGCTTTTTATACGCGGAAGACTCACAAAAGATGCACAGCCTGTTAAAATAGACGGAGTTAACTTTTTTCTCTTTCCGTATTTTAATACAGACGAAGTAAAATCACTTTTCCCGGACAGATATATAAAAAACTACACCGACGCTTTCAAAACAGTATGTGAAAATATTGATGAAAACATTTCAGAAACAGAGAAAAATATCGCCGTAGTCCATACATTTATAACAGGTGCCGAGACTGGCGATACCGACAGGGCGGCAATTGTGGGAACCTGTGCAAATGTAAGCGCATCAGTATTTGAAAAATTTGATTATGTCTGCGCAGGTCATATTCACAGAGCGCAGGATATCGGCAAAAACATAAGATACTCAGGCACTCCTATGAGAATGTCTTTTTCAGAATGCAGTCAGGAAAAAACCGTTACAGTTTATGACACCGACACAGGCGAAAGAAAAGAAATTAAAGTAAAACCCCTTTTTGATATGAAAATTCTCTCTGGAAGCATAGAAGAACTTACCCGAGATGCCGAGCCTTGCGATGATTATATAAAAATCGAACTTGAAAAAGGCTTTGCAGGACTTGAACAGCAACAGTTTTTCAGAGAGTTTTATCCAAACCTTATAATGATTACAACCAAAGGCACAGACGATACCATAGAAGACATAACGCTTGATATGTCTGATATCGACACGCTTTCGCCCAAAGAGATGTGCCAGAGTTATTTCACAGAAGTCCTCGGCATTTCACCTGAAAAAAGACAGGTCGATATGCTTCTTGATGCACTTTTGGAAATTGAAAATGAAAGAGAGGGGGAAACAAAATGAAACCTTTATATCTTTCGTTTAAGGCATTCGGGCCTTATCTTGAAAAACAGGAAATAGATTTTACAAAACTCTCACAAGCGGGAATTTATCTTATTTCAGGTCAGACGGGCGCGGGGAAAACCGCAATACTCGACGCTATGAGTTATGCGCTCTACGGAGTGAGTTCAGGAGGTCAGAGGGGCGATTTCCTGTCTATGAGATGCCAGATGGCAAAAGAAAATCAGGACACAGAGGTTGAATTCATAATAGAGGTAAACGCCAAAGTATATAAGTTTACAAGGCAAGTACGCTTTGCCAGGAAAAACTTCAACCAGACCCAAAATGTTTTTATAAAAAATTCAGACGGCGTTTTTCAGCCCATATATGCAAACCCCAGGCAAAGCGATGTAACCGAAAAAGCAATTGAATTAATCGGTCTTTCTTCAGAACAGTTCAGGCGTGTAATTCTTCTTCCGCAGGGGCAGTTTGAGAAACTTCTAACATCAAAATCTGATGAAAAAGAAGCGGTACTCGTTTCGCTCTTTGGCACAGACAAATGGCAGAAGGCATCGCAGAGAGTATATGAAAAAGCAAAAGAAAATAAAGACAAGATTTTAGCGGATTTTCAGTCTGTAACATATACACTTGCAACTTATGGGTGCGAAAATAAAGATGCGCTCAGTGCTCTTATCCAAAGCACAAAAGAAGAAGAGAAAAGACTCAAAGAGGAACATAAGAGATGCTCTTGTGAGTATGATAAAAAGAAAAAAGAGTACGAAACACTAAAAGAAATATCTGCTAAATATGACGAGTACAAAGAAACGGCAGACGAGTTCAAAACTCTGATATCAGACGAAGAGAACCAAAACAAAATCGAGAAAAGACTGTCGATGTGTTCATTATCTTATGATATAAAGCCTTTGTATGATAAAAAAGAGGACGCAAAGATAAATCTTTCTTCAAGGAAAAAAGAGGCAGAAGATTTAAAAGAAAAATTAGACATAAAAAATAAAAGCCTTTCACTATTAAATGAAAAACTTGAAACCTTAAAATCAAAAGAAAGCCAAATAGAGCAGTTGTCAGCCAAAGCAGTTTTTATGGAAAGTCTTATTCCCCTATACACTGACGGCGAAAAACTCTCAGACGAAAAAAAGAAAGCACAACTTGATTTAGACAGTGTCCGACAAAGCCTTTCTTCAGTGAATTCAGATTATGAAGAAAAAGAAAAAGAGTATAAAATAAAAGGCGAAGATTTTAAAAATGCATTAGATGAGTACAAAAGGGCAACTGCCGGGTACATTTTGCATATAAGTTCTTCACTTGCAAAGGATTTAAAAGAGGGAGTGCCTTGTCCTGTCTGCGGAAGTCTTTCTCACCCCGAGCCTAAGAACTGTGATACGGATGCTGTGAGCGAGGAAGAAAAAAACACAAAAGAAAAAGAACTCACAAAAGCAAAAGAACTTTTTGATATATGTCAGAGGAAAAAAGACGAACTTTCAAAAAAGGCAGAAAGTGTTCAGCAACAGTATCAGAACACACTTTCGGAATTTGAAAAGATTTGTGCGAGAGCCGAAAACTTTGAAAAATCAAAAATCGAAACAATTGACACATTAGATGAGTTAAACGAAAAAATATCTTCATATCAGAAAAAAGTCAGGGACTACCGTGAAACTTTTGAGAAAACAAAACGGGAATTTGATGCATATAATATCGAATTTGCCACACTTGAAAGTCAGTATAAAAAGGCTTTGGAGGAAGAAACTAAGGCCTTAAAGTTATACGAAAAAGAAAAAGAGACCTTTGACAAAGCACTCTTGTCGGGCGCCTTTGTCAGCGAAGAAGAAATGAAAAACGCACTTCTCACGCCCGAAGAAAAAGATGCTCTTATAAAGCAAAGAGAAGACTACAACTTAAAATACAAATCATTAAAAGAAAAACTTGAAAACTTAAAAGAGTTTGAAGACACCAGTCAAAAGCCTGATTTGACAGCATTTGCGCAAGATGTAAATCTTTTGTCGGAAAAGAAAGAAGACGCTTCAAATTCTCTTGCGGTACTGAGCGAAAGACTTACCCGAATGGAAAAAGATTTTGAAGCCGTTTTAAAAAAGACGGAAAAATATCAGAAAGATATAAGTTTAGCCGACTCTGACCTTGAATTTGCAAAAAGATTGAGGGGCGACACGGGTATGGGTATTCAGCGCTACATCTTAGCCGCAATGCTCGGTGCGGTAACGGGCGAGGCGAATAAACTTCTCTCTGAGGTTCACGCGGGAAGATATAGACTTCACAGAACATCATCAACCTCTGATTTGCGTACAAGAAAATCAGGTCTTGAACTTGAAGTTTTTGACCGCATTTCAGGCGAAACGAGAAGTGTCACAAGTTTATCGGGCGGCGAAAAATTCCTCGCATCTCTTAGCCTTTCGATAGGACTTGCATCGGTTGTTATGTCGCAGTCGGGGGGCAGGAAACTTGACTCAATGTTTATTGACGAAGGCTTTGGGAGTTTAGATGCTCAGTCGGTAAGTGATGCACTCTCTGTTCTTTCACATGTTAAAAATGCAAAGGGAAGTGTCGGCATAATTTCCCACGTAAGCACCTTGAAAGAGAGCATAAACACCCGCATTGAAATTACAAAGTCAAACGGCACAAGTAATTTAAAAATAATAACTGACTAAATAAAAAACTCGGCATATGCCGAGTTTTTTTACGTGTTTATATAAACTTTTTTGTTTTTTTGGGGCAGAACAAAATCATATGCACTATGACAGATTTCAAAGACAATCTCACCTGCATCGGTAATCTCTCCGTCTATTCCGAGCCTTATCTTTATATCTTCAGGGATGATTGTAACTTTTTTGCATTTGACAGACTCAATATATTTCCTTGCTCTTTTTGAATTTATAAACTTGCCGTTCATATAAAGGGGAAGCAGGGTTATAAAATTAAACCTTGATACGTTTTTGACAATGTTTATATTTATAAAACCGTCATTTACCTCTGCCAAAGGATTACTCTTTATACCGCCTCCGCAATACGAACCGTTTGCAATACTTGTAAGAAGAATTTCACCCTCATATAAAACCTCGCCGTCTGCGATGATTTTAACGGGCGTTGTCTTTTTCTTTAAAAGGGTAATGAAAATAGAAAAAATATATGCAAATGTACATTTTATAAATTTTCGCTTTTTGAGTTTATTTGAGGTATCTGCTACTTCTGCATCAAAGCCGATGTTAAACATATTGACGCAGTATCCGCTCTTTTTCTCTCCGTTAACATAGGTGGTATATTTAATCGCATCGCATATTGTGGCATCTGAACTTATCTGAGTTTTAACATCTTCAAAATCCGAAGAAGCAAAATTTCTGCAAAAATCATTCCCCGTACCAATCGGCAAAACTCCTACTTGCCCTTTGCCTGACTTCAAAACCCCGTTTAAAACCTCACTCAGTGTCCCGTCGCCGCCACAGGCTATGAAACGCGCTTCGCCGTTTTTCGTTGCATAGTCTTTCACAAAGCGGTATGCATCGCCCTCTGATTTTGTGATGTATAACTCTGAGTTCTCATTTTCTGTAACACTTTTTATTTTTTCGGTAAGCGCATCAAACTTTTTCCCTTGTCCCGCTTTCGGATTTACCACAAAAACTGTTTTCATTCGTATTCCTCCAAATTACAGTTCGTCTGCCAGAGATTTTCTTCTTTCCCATATGGGCGACAAGAAATATATAACACTCGGTATTGCATAGCCGTAAGGTGCAAGTGCATAGCCGAGAACAAATCCGTAAAAGCCGAGATTTAATGTAAAACCGAAAAGATAACTAAGACCGATTCTGAGTACTACCCCGTCTAAAATGGCAAGAATCATACTGAGTCTGCCGTTACCAATTCCCTGAATAAACGCACCGCTTCCTCGCATTAAAGCAAATGCGGGGAACATCCAAAGAATTGCCTTTATAAATACTTCAGACATTTCGTGAACTTTCACATCGTCAGAGAAAGCCATAAAGAGTTCTTTGCCAAAGAATACATAAAGTGCCATAAAGAAAATTGTGAGAAGACACGAATAAATCCAAGCCCAGTAAACAACTTTTTTTGCCCTTTTCTTCTCTTTCGCACCGATGTTTTGACTAATCATCGGCATCGCCGCGTGTTGAATGCCTTGAGAAATTTTATTTACAATATCGTCAATTCTCATACCTACGCCAAATGTTGCCGATGCCACAACGCCTACACTGTTTATTATGGAATTTACAAAAAGCATTGAAAGATTTATAAATCCAAGTTGAACTGCCATCGGAGTTCCAAGACCTATTATCATTTTTGAATATGTCTTTTCTATTTTAAAACTTTTAAGTTTAAAATCAAAGCCGAAAAGATATCTGTGTCTGTAAAGATACCATACAGAAAAGAAAAACGAAACCGCCTGACCGATGATAGTTGCCCATGCAGCACCTGCCACACCCATTCCCATATATCCTATGAAAATAATGTCAAGCACAAGGTTTATAACAGATGCAATAAATATAAAAAGAAGCGGTCTTTTTGAATCACCCATACCTCTGAGTACCGCCGACACCATATTATACCCTGCAGTAAAAACAAGTCCTCCGCCGCAGATTATAAGATAATCTAAAGCCATTGAATGCGACTCGGGGGGAGTATTCATAAGTTTTAATATAGGTTCTTTAAATGTTATCAAGGCAAAAGTGAAAAAGAGAGAAATAATCATAAGAATGGAAAAAAGAGTCCCGATTATTCCGTTTGTTCTGTCTTTTTTCCCTGCACCGATTGCCTGAGAAACAAGAACCTGACCCGCGTTTGACACGCCAAGGCAAACCATCGTTGCAAGATTGACCATAAGAGATGTCTGCGAAACCGCCGAAAGACCAGCCGTGCCCTCGTATTTTCCCACAACAATCATATCGATGGTAGAGTAAAGCACCTGAAGAGCATTTGATGCCATAAAGGGCAGGGTAAACCATAAAAGCCTTTTAGGGATATTTCCTTTTGTAAAATCTTTTGTTATAGATGCACTCATAAGTTTTTTCTCCGTTTTTAAGTTCTGAAAAAATAAAACTTCTTCTGACCGCTGGAATAAAAATTAAAAAAGACACCGCAAGGGTGTCTTTTAATTTTATGGACCTTCAGCGACTCGAACCCCGGACCAACCGCTTATGACCCGGTTGCTCTAACCAACTGAGCTAAAGGTCCATATATTATATGCTATTTTTGGCACCTTGCTATTATAACATATGAATTTTGAAAATTCAAGTGTTTTTTTTACTTTTTTTAAAATCTTTGTTAAGGTTTAAAATCATTATATTACTTAATGATGCTACATATATCAACTTTCTTAAACTCAATATCATCTTCTCTCATAGTGCAAAGAGAAATCGCATAACCATCTTTGTCAAACTCTTTTATAAAACACTCGGGTGCTTCCTTTATATGTACAACGGGCAAGAGCGAAACCGAGAAATCTTTAAATGATGCAAGTCCTTTACCTGTCATTTTTGCATATGCTTCTTTTATAGTCCACATTCTGAAAAAAGCGTCTGACTTTTCAATGTCAGAGTATTTTGAGAATTCTTCTTTTTCGTTTTCGGCAAAAAATCTTTCTATAATAGAGGGATTAAAAAATGATTTTTTTTCTGCATCAATGCCGATTTCTGTATCGGAGACTGCGCAGATTGCAAGTGAATCTGAATGGGAGAGTGAAAAATGAATATCAAAATTTTTAATATACGGTTTTTTATTCTCATCTTCGCAAAGGAGCGCAGAGCCAAAAGAGAGATTTTTTCTTTTAAGGCACTCGCCTAGCATAAGCGACGCACCGACAGATAACATCTTCGCTTTTTTCAACTTTAGTTTTTCTGCCTTAATCACTCTTTCTTCAGGTAGTGCGGAAAGTGCCTTATTGTATAAAGCGTTATCTGAAAGGGGAGACACATCAGTATATAAAACAGTAATCATTTTTTCACCTCCGAATTGCAAATTTATCAAAAATAATTATACCGTAATACAGTATAAGTGAATAAGAATTTCATGACTATTTTAACACAAATTTCATCTGAAATCAAACCTTAAATTTTGCAAAATACGACACAAAAAGCAATTTTTGACAAGAAAAAAAGACCCGATATTTCCACATATCCACATGGTTATCCACACGCACGTTTCCCATAAAAGAGCGGTTTCGGGGGTTTTTCACATCAAAAATTATGAGTGGGAGATGGCTCGTTTGAATTCGAATTTTACCCAAAAAATAAGTAAAATTTTTGGAAGTTTTCAAAAAAGAATTTTTTTGCGTCTTCGTTGTAACAAAAAGGGCATAACAAGGCTCAAACCCAGTAGTTTCAAGGCTTTGGCATGTTTGCATAATTTTTAAAAATTTTGCATAAATGTGTCGAAAACCTACTGCGGTGTGCCTTAGAGGAATGTATGAAAAACTTTTTGAAATTTTTTCAAAAAAACTCTTGACAAAACGAAAGTTTAGTTGTATAATGCACGTGAAAGTCAAAGAAAGTCAAAGTCTAAAAATTTCGAAAAAGTCAGAAAAACATAAAATAGCCTTAATTTTATAGGAGGAATGGTGGAAAATGAAAATAAGCGATACTATAGAAACTTTCATACGCGAACTTTTTGAAGACGAAAACAGTATAGAATTAAAACGAAATGAACTTGCGGGATATTTCAACTGCGTACCCAGTCAGATTAACTATGTTATATCTACCCGCTTTACTACCGAGAGGGGATATATAGTAGAAAGCCGTCGCGGAGGCGGGGGCCATATAAAAATCACAAGAGTGGCGGTAAACAGAAACGATGCAATCCGTCATATCCTTTCAAACATTGGTGATTCTGTTGATGTTTTAACCGTAGAGGCTATAATAGATAACCTTTATTCAAGCCAGACTATAAATGCCGACCAGGCAAAACTGATGCTTTCTGCGTGTTCAAATAACGCTCTCTCGCCGATAGCGGACGGTCTTTTAAAGAACAGAGTAAGAGCAAGTATATTTAAAAATTTATTGTTAATGTTTATATAAGGAGGGAAAAATATGTTATGTTCAAACTGCGGTATAAATGATGCTAACTTTCACTATAAACACATATCAGGCGGAAAAATGACTCAGGTTCACCTTTGCTCTGATTGTGCAAAGAGACTCGGATATATAAAAGAAAACGAAAGCATTTTTTCTCTTCCTAACTTTTTCGGTGATTTTTTATCTACACCCAAAACAATTGAAACAAGGGAAAAATGTCCGTCGTGCGGTACAAGTTTTGATACAGTAAGGCGTACAGGATTTGTCGGGTGCGATAAGTGCTATGAAACATTTAAAAATCTTATAGAAGCGATGCTTGGCAAAATTCAGCCGTCTACATCGCATAAGGCAAATCAAAAAGCAACCATTAAAGAAAATATAGAAAAAAGCCCTCTCGAAAAATATAAAGAAGAACTTAAAACGGCTATAGAAAAAGAAAATTACGAACAGGCGGCAGTTTTAAGAGATAAGATAAAGGCTCTTGAATCGGAAGGAGTTGAAAACGATGGCTAAGTGGTTTGAAGAAAACGGTCTGGATTCTGATGTAGTACTCAGTACCCGAATCCGTCTTGCAAGAAATTTAAAAGGCATACCCTATCCAAGTAAAATGACCCCCGATGACGCTTTAAAAGTTATTTCAATCGTAGAGGGCGCTCTGGAAGAAATGAACTATACTTTTACAAAAATAGACGTTTCAACTCTTGGCGATGCAGAGAAGCAGAAACTTGTTGAACAGCGCTATATAAGTCCTGATTTTGCATCAACCAAACTCCCCTGTGCTGCATATGTGAGCGAAGATGAAAACATAAGTATTATGGTAAATGAAGAAGACCATATCCGCATTCAGTGCATATGCTCAGGTCTTTCAGACAAAAAAGCGTATGAACTTATATCAAAAGTAGACTCATATCTTGGAGAGCGCCTTGAATATGCTGTGCACGAAAAATACGGACATCTCACCTCGTGCCTTACAAACCTCGGCACAGGAATGAGAGTTTCGTATATGCTTCATCTTCCTGCAATGGTTATGTCGGGAGTTTTAGAAAATGTTTTTGACGCAATAAGAAAACTCGGCGTAACTGTAAGGGGAATGTACGGAGAGGGCACTAAATCATACGGCAATCTTTTCCAAATCTCCAATCAGACAACGCTTGGCAGATGCGAAACGGAAATAATCGATGCAATAAAGGAAACCCTTTCAAGTGTTGTTTCTAAGGAAAGGGAGATAAGAGGTGTACTTTTAAAGAAAAAGGGCGTTATATTAGAAGATAAAATAATGCGTTCGTATTCAATCTTAAAATCTGCCCGTATAATGCAGTCAAAAGAAATGATGGAAAGGCTTTCAGACCTTCGTCTGGGTCTTGGCCTGGGTATAATTGACGGGGTTGAATACAAAGCACTTGGCAAAATAATGATATCGGCATCTCCTGCGAACTTAATCGCTGAAAACGCAGATGAAAATGCGTTTGACAGAGATGTGCGCAGAGCAAAACTTATAAGAGATGCACTCGAGGAGGAATAACTATGGAATCAAGATTTACAGATAAATCAAGGTCGGCACTGAGATTTGCCCACGACATTTCGCAAGAACTTGGTTACGGTTTTGTCGGAAGCGAACATATAGTGGCAGGTATACTTAAAGAGGGCAGTTCCCCCGCTTCATCAGCACTCGAAAAAAGCGGAGTGAATTATGAAGAATTTGTGGCAGAAATTGTAAAAGTTTCACCCCCCGATGAGACGGTAAATATCATAGGCTCATCACTTCCCCTGACCCCGCGATGCAAAACAATACTCGAGATGAGTTTTAACGAAGCAAAAAAACTCGGCTCTCTTCTCATTTCGCCCGAACATATTATAGTTGCAGTTTTAAGAGAGGGACACAGCGTTGGAGCAAGAATACTTTCAAAGTTTGTTACCGATGTAAATGAACTTGTAAGCGATATGTTTTCATCAGATGAAATTCACAATAACTCTCATACGCAAAACTCGGGTTCAAAAGATGTGCCCAAGAGCCTTTCGCAGTTCGGTCAGGACCTTACAAAGATGGCAAAAGACGGTAAATTCGACCCTGTAATCGGCAGAGATAAAGAGATTGAAAGGGTAATTCAGATTCTTTCCCGACGAACAAAGAATAACCCCTGTCTTATTGGTGAACCGGGCGTTGGTAAAACCGCAGTGGCTGAAGGCTTGGCACAAAAAATTGCATCAGGACAGATACCTGAAATATTAAAGGACAAAAAGATTTTCTCGCTAGACCTTTCTTCGATGATAGCGGGTACAAAATACAGAGGCGAATTTGAAGAAAGAATTAAAAATGCTCTTGACGAAGTTAAAAAGGATTCAAAGATAATTCTTTTCATAGACGAGGTTCACACTCTCATCGGTGCAGGTGCAGCCGAAGGCGCAATGGATGCGGCAAACATTTTAAAACCGCTTCTTGCAAGGGGCGAACTTCAACTCATCGGTGCAACCACGCTCGATGAATACCGTAAAAATATAGAAAAAGACGCCGCGTTGGAGCGCCGTTTTCAGCCCGTAAATGTGGGAGAACCAAGTGTTGAAGAAACCATTGAAATTTTAAAGGGTATCAGAGAAAAATATGAAAAACATCATAAAGTAACTATTTCAGACGATGCTCTTATAGGCGCCGCAAAACTTTCCGCCCGCTACATCACAGACCGCTTTTTGCCCGATAAAGCGATAGATTTGATTGACGAAGCGTCATCAAAAATCAGGCTCAAAGCCTTTACCGCACCTCCCGAATTAAAAGAAGCGGAAGAAAATATTGAAAAGGTAGTGGCAAAGAAAAGACTTGCCATTGAAAATCAGGAATTTGAAAGCGCCGCTAAACTCCGTGATGAAGAAGAAACTCTCCGCAAAGAACTTGAAGAAAAAAAGAAAGCGTGGGAAAATTCCAATTCTCCCTCTGAACTTTTAGTAGGCGAAGAAGATATCTGCGATGTTATCACAAGTTGGACAGGGATACCTGTTAAAAAACTTGCTACCGAAGAGCAGGAAAGACTTAAAAATATGGAAGAAATCCTGCACAAACGTGTAATCGGGCAAAACGAAGCCGTAACTGCCGTTGCAAAGGCAATAAGACGAGGCAGAGTGGGCTTAAAAGACCCTAAACGCCCGACAGGCTCGTTTATTTTCCTCGGACCTACAGGTGTTGGTAAAACTGAACTCTGTAAGGCACTTGCCGAGGCAATTTTCGGTGATGAAAGCGCAATTATCCGTATCGATATGAGTGAATATATGGATAAACATAATGTTTCCCGTCTGGTCGGCTCTCCTCCCGGATTTGTAGGCTATGAAGAGGGCGGACAACTTACTGAAAAGGTAAGAAGAAAACCGTATTCGGTAGTGCTTTTCGATGAAATTGAAAAAGCACACCCCGATGTGTTTAACATTCTTTTGCAGATTTTAGATGACGGTATCCTGACAGATTCTCAGGGAAGAAAAGTTGATTTTAAAAACACCGTTGTTATTATGACCTCTAATATTGGTGCAAGAATGATAACCGAAAAAGCAAAATCATCTCTTGGTTTTTCAGCATCTGAAGACAGTGCGGAAAAAGATTATAACACAATAAAAGAAAAGGTTCTGGGCGAACTCAAAAATGTTTTCAGACCTGAGTTTATAAACCGAATAGACGAAACTATAGTCTTTCATAAACTAACAAAAGAAGATGTTGAAAAAATCACAAAAATAATGACAGATGCAATCGTAGAGCGTACAAAATCACTCGGTTATACTCTTTCAGTTTCCGACAAAGCAATTTCACATCTTGCCGATGCGGGATTTGACGAAACCTACGGTGCAAGACCTCTTCGCCGTGCAATACAGTCGCAGATTGAAGACCTTCTTGCAGACGAAATGCTCTCCGGCAGATTCAAAGAGGGCGATGAAATTATAATTGATGCCGAAGATGGCAAAATAGTGTTAAAATAAAAAAGAAGCAGAGATTTTCTCTGCTTCTTTTTTGTGATTTTAGTTAAGTTCCGGAGCCTCAGCGTTTTTGGAAAGTTCCATACAATGCTGTGCTGCAAAACTGTCCTGTGCTTCGCTGTTTTTAAGTGCGATAGCGTATTTTCTGGGAATTTCAACCTCAATGCCTCTGGGGACAATCATTCCCACGCCGTTAACGGCAACAAATACATCGTCTTTGTATTTGTCATTATCTTTAAAGAGTTTAACTTTTACGGGTTCATCATAGTATGAGCCCTTTTTTGTTTCTTTGTTTTCTACAGTTTTAGCCATATGGTAAAGCCTCCTTATAAATTAGTTACTTCCGCCCTGAAAACTTGATGCACTTTCAATTCTTATCATGTAGTTTTCAACAAGTCTTTCTGCTACTTTTGTGCCTTTCCAGCCTACAGTTGCTCTCTGATTGAGAGGGTCTGCAGTTCCGCCGGAGCCGAGTTGTTTTACAATGTGTTCAAGACCTCCGCCTGTAACTTCTGTTACACCGTAGGCGTTTGCACCGAGAACGAGTGTGGAATAAATGTCTTTCCCGTTTGCACCTTCTCCCGCAAAGATTTTTGCTTCTGTGCTTTCGATAAATCTTACACCTGCGATTTTACCGATTTCACCTTCAAAAATTTCGTTTGTGGCGTTGTATTTATGTACGTCAATCCACTCTGCATCTCTCATAAGGTCATATGCAGCGTCGGGGTGAACGATAGCAACATAACTGCCGTCAATTTTTGCAGCGTTCTGTGTTTTTAAAAATCTTGCTGCTTTGTAGATATCGTCTACTGTGAGTTTGTCGTTGGCACCGACTTCCTGTCTTGCCTCTTTTCCGCCTGAGTACATAACGCTTGTACCGCCGTTTAAAACTTCTCTTGTAATGGTGTCAAGTGTAGAACCTGCCTGTGAACCGAGGAGTTTTGTGGTTTCAACCAATGTGTTATCAATGGCTGTAAGCATAAGCATATCGGAAATTGTTACATAGTAGCCGTACTGGTCAACAGTTGCAGTTACGTTTGTAACACTGAGACTGCCGCCGTCAGGTGTTACACCTTCAGCAAGGGGAGTTGTAGCCTTTGAGAAAGGTACAAATCTTCTGAACTGAATTGTTTTACCGCCATTTTGGGGAATGGGGTGTTTCTGTGCAAACTGGTCATGCACGAGATTTGGTTTTGCGTTATCTATAAGATAATCGCTGTAGTAAGTTCTCATTTCACTGGAAAGGTTGGAATCCAGAGTTGTGTTGGTGTTTGCATTTGCATCAAACAGAGTTAAATCTAAAATCATAATTTCTCCTTTCGATTGGGTACAGTTTTAAAAACTTATAATTTCGCCTCTTGAAACTCTTTTTGCGATTTCTGCCCTCTGAAGAGGTGTGAGTTTTGAAACATCGGTTTTAAAAAGCGCAGTGCTTTTTGAACCTGTTCCGTTTTCAAGAGGTCTTTGGTTTCTGAGTCTGATTGACTCTATTGTCTTATCCTGTGCATCCTTGACTGCTTTGGCCACCAAATCCTTGACGATACTATCGTGGTGCATAGCAAGATATGCGTTTTTAAGACCTATTCCCGATTTTAAAAGTTTTATAAATTCGGGGTTCGATGTCTCATCTTCAAGGCTGAAATCGGGGTATGTTTCTTTAAGATATTCCCCGTCTTTAATCCATTCCTTTACGGTCTGGTCCATAGTGAGAGCATCATTTTTCTTTTTCATAAGTTCGCACTCAAGTTCGAGTTCTTTTACGCGCCCAATTTCGCTTTTATCCGTATTTTCAACTGACGGAATTTCGCCGATAGCATTTAAAATCGCATCGCGGTCAAAGTTTTCGATGCCGTATTTTTTCATAACTGCACCGATAATTTCATCTCCCTGTTGTGCTTTTTCTTTGAGAGAAGAAAGTTCTTTAAATCTTCTTTTTAAATTTTCTTTCATTCTCTTTTCAAACTGAGACTTGAATTCGCCCTTTATAAGTTTTTTGAATTCATCATCTTTTGAGAGGGCGTCTGTCTCGCCTGAGTTGGCCTGAGCGTCGGCCGCATTGGCAGTTTCATCTGCCTGAAACTGAAGTTCTTTTTCAAGTTTTTCTTCAAGTTCTTTGATTTTCTGCTCGTTTTTGTCTTTCATTTTCTCATCCTTTCGGCATATAATACTTCGGTCTTTCCCGAGTGTCAGCAAACCTTTGTTTTTTTGGGTATTGTGCAGGGTAACTTTTGGCTTTTTTAAGTTTGCAAGTTTATTATACCGCTTTTAAAACTTTGTTTTTTAAAAGAAAATGCCAAAAATAAACTGTGCTAAAATCTACCTCTGCCAAGGCTTTGAAGCGCGTTATGTGTTAAAATTTCAACCAAATACCATAAAAAAATATTGATTTTGGGTTAAAACATTCTCAAAACATATAATACCTTGACTTTTGAGCATATTTTTTATATAATAGTAAATGTATAATTATGCTTTTCTGGGGTGAGTAAATACCCCGTAAATGAAGAAAGAAAAGAAACACTAAAAGGAAGTGGAAATATGCTTACACAAGCACCTAAGGGCACAATGGACATAAGGCCCGAAAATTCATATAAATGGCAATATATCGAAGACGGGATGAGAAAAATATGCCGTGAGTTCGGCGTTAAAGAGGTAAGAACACCCGTTTTTGAACACACTGAACTTTTTCAGCGCGGTGTGGGCGATACAACAGATGTTGTAGAAAAGGAAATGTACACATTTTTAGATAAGGGCGAAAGAAGTATCACGCTTCGTCCTGAGGGTACAGCAGGGGCGGTAAGAAGTTATATTGAGCATTCAATGTACAATAACCCCCAGCCCACTAAACTTTTCT
>JAZQDA010000103.1:0-2586 GCA_045546535.1 Clostridia bacterium
GATTTTAGTTCCAGTATTTCTTTTTCATATTCTTTTATGTGTCTGTAACTTCTAGGCATAAAAATACCTCCTATGGCTTTCATTTCATTATACCATAGGAGGCTCTTTTTTTCTATTGTCCGTTTTTACTGGTTCTGTTCAATTTCCGTTATACACCTTAATTTTTTTAAAGTTATTAATAATTTTCTGCTTTAATCTGGAAATATGCTTTCGGGTGTTCACAAACAGGACAAACCTCTGGTGCTTTTTTGCCGACAACAATATGTCCGCAGTTAGCACACTGCCAAATCATATCGTTATCTCTTGAAAATACAATGCCGTCTTTAATGTTGGCAAGGAGTTTTCTATATCTCTCTTCGTGTTCTTTCTCGATTTTAGCTACCTCTTCAAAAAGGAAAGCGATGTGGTCAAAGCCTTCTTCTTTTGCGTCTATTGCCATTTGAGCGTACATCTCAGTCCACTCATAGTTCTCGCCGTTTGCCGCATCTTCAAGATTTGTCATAGTATCAGGCATTCCGTCGTGAAGGAGTTTGAACCAGATTTTTGCGTGTTCTTTTTCGTTATTTGCAGTTTCTTCAAAAAGAGATGCAATCTGAACAAAACCTTCTTTTTTTGCTTTACTTGCATAATAGGTGTATTTGTTTCTTGCCTGACTTTCACCTGCGAAAGCGGTCATAAGATTTGCCTCTGTTTTTGTACCTTTTAAACTTTTCATATAATTACCTCCAAAAAATGAATTTGATATATTGATTATATCATCACTACAAGAAAAAATCCAGTGTTTTTTTTATATTTTGGATACTTATCATAAATGCTTAGCAATGAATTCTTTCGCTTATTTTCATTGACTTTTTAATCAATCCAATATATAATGTATAATAGATAAATAAGTGTTAATATCCATATGTATCAATGTTTTTAAAAGACGGGAGGTCTTTAATTTGGTAGATATAACAGAAATTTTTGCAAGTGAAGTTTTCAATGACAGTGTAATGCGTGAAAAACTTCCTGAAGATGTTTACATAACACTCAGAAAAACAATAGATGACGGTGTACCTCTCACAAGGGAAACTGCAAATATTGTTGCCGGTGCTATGCAAGAGTGGGCAATAGAAAAAGGCGCAACTCACTATACACACTGGTTTCAGCCGATGACAGGAATAACCGCTGAAAAACATGACAGTTTTATC
Source organism: Clostridia bacterium (assembly GCA_045546535.1). Classification (GTDB taxonomy): domain Bacteria; phylum Bacillota; class Clostridia; order UMGS1810; family UMGS1810; genus RGIG1828. Next base: position 1,191 of record JAZQDA010000103.1, read on the forward strand.
GCACCCGCAGGTGACGGTAAGATAATTATGGAATTTTCAGGCAAGGAACTTATAAAAGGTGAACCTGATGCATCTTCGTTTCCCTCGGGCGGTTTAAGAGAAACATACGAGGCAAGAGGTTACACTGCTTGGGACCCCACATCTTATGCATTTGTAAAAGATTCTGCTTTATGTATTCCCACCGCTTTTTGTTCGTACGGCGGTGAAGCACTTGATATGAAAACCCCTCTTCTTCGTGCTATGGAAGTTATAAATGTTCAGGCAATGCGTATTCTTCGACTTTTTGGTAATACAACATCAACTCATGTATATACAACAGTAGGACCTGAACAGGAGTATTTTTTAATTGATAAAAAACTATATGATAAAAGAACTGACTTGAAATATACAGGGCGTACACTTTTTGGTGCAAAACCGCCTAAGGGACAGGAACTTGATGACCATTACTTTGGTGTAATGCGTCCCAGAGTATCAGAGTTTATGAAAGAACTTGATGAAGAACTTTGGAAACTCGGTGTTTTGGCTAAAACAAAACATAATGAAGCCGCACCCTCTCAGCACGAACTTGCACCAATATTTACAACAGGTAACATTGCATCTGACCACAATCAGATTACAATGGAACTTATGAAAAAAATCGCACTCAAACACGGACTTGTATGTCTTCTTCACGAAAAACCTTTTGAGGGCGTAAACGGCTCCGGTAAGCACGATAACTGGTCGCTCACAACTGATGACGGAATAAATCTTTTGGATCCGGGCAAAGCACCTCACGACAATCTACAGTTTCTTCTTTTCTTCTGTGCAGTTCTTAAAGCGGTTGATGAATATCAGGATATGTTAAGACTCACCGTTGCAAGTGCAGGTAATGATCACAGACTCGGCGGAAATGAAGCACCTCCTGCAATAATGTCAATATTTATCGGCGACCATCTTGAACATATAATAGATGCTCTTGAAACTGATTCTGAATACAGTGAAGAAAAAAGAGAAAAAATGCGTACAGGAACAAACGTTGTCGCAAGTTTTTCTAAAGATACAACCGACCGCAACAGAACATCGCCTTTTGCTTTTACAGGAAATAAATTCGAATTCCGTATGGTAGGTTCAACTCTTTCTGTAGCAGGACCGAACACAGTTCTCAATACTATCGTTGCAGAGTCTTTAAAACAGTTTGCAGACATACTTGAAAATGCAAAAGATTTTGAAAAAGAAGTTTCAATCCTTATACAGAAAACAATACATAAGCATAAACGCATTATTTTCAACGGCAATAATTACTCTCAGGATTGGATAGATGAAGCAAAAAGACGAGGTTTGTCTAATTATCCAAGTACCCCCGAGGCAATTCCGCATATTCTTGATAAAAAGAATATCGAACTTTTCACTTCACACG
>JAZQDA010000104.1:0-1929 GCA_045546535.1 Clostridia bacterium
CTTTTATACAGGGGAATATACCGAAGGGTATTCCGATATTAAAACCATAAAGGCATATACAACCGCCAACAGAGGTGATGCAAGTGAAGAGATGTTCGGTACATCACTCGATTACGACAATGTACTCTATGTTGAACTCAATTCCGATATTGATGAGTATTCGCTCTTGTGGGTAGAGGAAACCGATACCACAAAGGATAATGACTACATCGTAAGAAGGGTAGCAACAAGCCTAAACCATAAAGCAATCGCCATTAAGAAGGTGAGATAGGTGATTAATGTAGAAGTCAAAGTTCATGTTGACGGACTTGTGGCACAAATGCAAAAGAACCTTGAAGCATGGCTAAAGGAGAAGAACAACATCTTTCTCCAAAGGCTATGTGAAGAGGGCAAGAAAAAAGCCGAAGAACTTTTCGGAAGCACCGCAGTTCTCACCATTGACAAGATTGATGACAACACCTATTCACTAACGGCAAGCGGAGAAGCGGTATGCTTCATCGAGTTTGGTACAGGAGTGTATGCGGATAAGGGACACCCATTCGCATTAGAAATGCCATTCAAAGTTGAAGAAGGTTCTTGGTCTGAAACATTAGGAGCAGGGACTTGGGGTAAGTGGCTTGAAAGCGGAAAAGACCCCAACAACTACCCATACAACCGAATGGCTAAACGACCAATGTATGAAGCATATAAGCAGATGCAATTATTGTCAGAAGAAATCGCTAAAGAGGTATACAAGTGACACAGATAGAAAACGAAATATATACGGAATTAAGGGGAGTTATCCTTGCCCAATTCCCCAATGCATTTGTGACAGGCGAGTATACCCCTACTCCCGATAAGTTCCCTTGCATATTCGTCGAGGAAGCAGACAACTATACAGTTTCCCTCGATGGTAGCAACAAAGGTGAAGTATCGGGAACGATGTTTGAAATCAATGTATTCAGCAATCTGCAAGAGGGACGGAAGTCACAATGCAAGAAGATAATGAATATCATTGATGAACACATGACAGTAAGAGGTTTCTCTCGTACCATGTGCAGACCGATGCAAAACATTGACCCATCAGTTTACCGTATGCTTGCAAGATATACGGCTTCACTCTACAACGATACAATTTACAGGAGATAACAATGGCAAGAAATACTATGTATTCCTTCCTCATGGAAGGTACAGGAACAGGAACACTCACTTATGCCAAAGTAGTCGACATCAAGGACTATCCCGAAATCGGTGGTTCTCCCGAAGCACTCGATGCCACAACCCTTACCAATTGGGCAAGAGTTTATATCGAGGGTATTGAGGAAACACAGAGCCTTCTGTCCTTCACTTGCAACTACGAACTCGCAGACTATCAGACCGTCAAGGCTCTTGAAGGTTCTGAAAGACATTGGTCTATTTGGTTCGGTGGCACAAGAAGTGGTGCAACAGTAACCCCGACAGGAAGTGCAGGAAAGTTCAACTTCGATGGATACCTTCATGTCCATGTTCTTGGCAAAGGTGTTAACGAAGTACAGGAAATGCAGATTGACATTATCCCATCAACAGAAATCTCTCTTGATGAGTAACACACAACTTAATTAAGGAAGTACGAGCATGAAACAGATAACAGTAAGAGATAAGCACAACAACCCCTATGTATTAACCTTCACGGCTGAAACAGTTAAGGCACTTGAGAGCAGAGGTTTCTCTCTCGATGAACTTACAAGCAAGCCGATGACAATGATACCCCTTCTTTTTGAAGGTGCGTTCCTCGCCAAAGAAGCGAACAATGTAACTTCTGAAAAGGCAACGGAAATATATCAATCGCAGAAGGACAAGACAAAACTTCTTGAGAAGTTAATTCAACTCTACAATGACCCAATTGATGAAGTCATTGTCAAAGAGGGAAACATGGAGTGGGAAGCGAACTTTTAGGCAATTCGTATTCCC
>JAZQDA010000105.1:0-5350 GCA_045546535.1 Clostridia bacterium
ACAGGAGACCTACAAGTATCGTCAATAGGGAGGTTCTTGTTCAATCGTGTCTGGACTGTTCCTGAACGAATGGAACTATAACACTGGTAACTGTAAACAGTGTTAGATTTGCCTTGATGGCTCCAACGGCGACGATTAAAAGAATGCCCACAGATGCAAACGAGTAATTTAGACCAGACATCTTTTTTCTGCTTTTGGCCACTTCGTGGACCAGTCTGTACTCCTGGCAACTGTTTGAGGTGACTTGCCATTATCTCCTGAACCTTATTGAACTCTTCTACGGTTACAATAGGCTCGTGCGGACCTTGGATGACAACTCTGTCCTTCTCGCCATAGTTGTTCTTCCGCTTTTGGGTCTTGTAACCATCGCTATACTGTTGACCGTAATCAAGGAGACCGCAGTAGAACTTCCTTTTGAGAGTTTTAGAGATTGCCGAAGCATACCAGTTGCTTTTACCCTCGGCAGTTTTCCGTCCTGCCTGTTCCAGCATAAACTGAATTTTGCGAACACCATACCCTTGCAGATACCAGTCAAAAATCATACGAACAGTTTCTGCCTGCTCTGGATTAATGACAAACTCTGGAACAAACACCTTGGGAGAAACTTCGCGCTTGATGCGGTCATACCCAAGGATGTTTCCATTACCATAGAGAACACCTTTCTGCCGTGCCATATTAATGCCGTACTTAACTCGCTGACTGATTTTGCGACTTTCGTCCTGTGCAAGACCCGCCATTAATGTTAAGCGAAATTCACCGTCAGGGTCATCTGTTCGGATGCCGTCTCCAATGAAGTGAACCACAACACCAAATTTTTTGAGTTTGTCAACATACTCAATGGTATCGCTGGTATTACGAGCAAAACGAGATACCTCTCTGGTGATAATTAGTTGGAACTTGCCTTTTTCGGCATCCTGTATCATTCGCATAAATTCTGGTCGCTTCTTTGCGGAAGTGCCAGTAATGCCTTTGTCAATATATTGCCCCACCTCAATATAATTTGGGTGCTGGGCAATATAATTGGTATACCACTCCAACTGATTGTCCAAAGCGAGCACCTGTGCTTCGTGCTCCGTGGAGACACGAGCATATACCGCTACACGAATAGGGGTGCTATTATTCATCATTTGCAAGCCCTCCTTTCGCGCATCATCTGATTTGCCTTGATGAAGGTCTCTTCGCTCACAATAGGTTCGTGAGTGCCATCAACCATTTCGTTGGAGCGAGGGTAACAAATCTTCCCGTAGTACACAGGGTTTTTGAGGATGCGAGCAACAGTAGTCTGCTGCCAAGCAGACTTACCTGTGGAGGTTAGTCTGCCGTTCTCTTTGAGAGCATCACAGATTTTGCCCACACCGTACCCTGCAATGCAAAGGTCAAAAATCATACGCACAGTTTCCGCTTGGTCAGAGTTGATGACATAATTGCCATCAACCTTATCGTAACCGAGCACATTGCCTGTTCCAAAAACCGTACCCTTTGCACGAGAGAATTCGTGACCGCGCTTAATTCTTTCAGACTGTTTGCGACTTTCGTCCTGTTCTAGTGACGCCATTAATGTTAAGCGGAATTCGCCGTCGGGGTCATCAGTGCGAATGTTGTCGCTAATGAAAAAGACAGTAACCCCCATTTTTTCAAGGTCTTTTGTACGATATAAGACATCTGATAGGTTTCTTGAAAAGTCGTGCAATTCGTACACCAAGATTTCGTCAAACAGACCATTCTTGGCATCGTGTATCATTTGCTGGAAACCGCTACGGTCGGTGACGGTTCTACCAGACTTGTTCAAGTCGGTGTATTTGGCAACAGCGGTGCGGTTGGGGGTGTGCTCGGCATATGCCGAGCACATCTCCACCTTGCGGTCAAGGTACAACTGGTCTGCATTCGCAACACGGGCATAAATTGCCACGCGAGTGGTCTTTTCAGTATTAGTCTTCATAGTAAAATCTCCTTTCGTTTTAACCAGCATAAGCAAACTGGGTGATATCTACGATGTTGGCATTCTCTTTGAGGATGTTCGCGTAGATATGTTCTTTGATTGCTCCGTCACGATAGAGTTGTTCTATCAATTTGAGAGCAGCGAATGTGATGTACTCTTTTTTGCTTTTGCTGGGTGTGCTACCGACGGCAGCAACATTAGTTGTTTCATTAGAAACAGAATTGTGTGTCATAGTTATGACCTCCTTTGAAGTATTGTTTTACTTCCTATGGAAGACATAACCCCCCAACCTACTTTCGCAGGTCTTAAAATAGTGGGAATTATGTATTCTGCTTCGTGGTACGAAAGGAAACCTCAAAGCAGATACAAGTATATTGGCAACAAAAAACCGTGCCGATGGAAGACGATGGTTCCACTGGTACGGTTGTACAAACATATTGCGATATGCCGTTTACTACATACTCAAAAATGGTTTCATAGCATCTTCCTCAAAAATGATTTTAGTCTTGCTGACCCCTGTGTGTTGGGTGTCAACCATTGACTGTGGATGTATTATACAGCGGTACTTTTTCGCTGTCAATACCCCCTAAAACACCCCATTTTCAAAACTTTTTTGACCTTTTTGAAAATGAAGTTTTTAAATCTACGGGTAATTTTGGGGGAATTCTTATCTTTTTCAAACTGAATTCAAAAACTTTTTTGAGGGGTCTGAATTTTAAGATTCTGAAAAACGGTATCTTTTCATCTCCACAAATTTTCAAAAATTTTTTAAAAATTTTTTTCGGGGTATTTTTTGGTGTTTTTTCACCTTTTTTAGCGACTTTTGTAAAATAGACCATTAGCCGCCTCTGCAAAACGGCTCTTATGTGTATTAAGAAATTTTCCAGAGGTTTTTCCTCTTTTTTCACTATCAAACTATTTTTTCGCCTGATGGATGGCAGGGTGGGTTGGAACAACCATAAAACAAAAAAAATAACCGACTGCTCCCCAACAGTCGGTTATCTTCATTCCCCTTCAAGATGACGGTGTGCTAACATCTTGTTGGGTAACTATACCATTTATCTTTGTTAAAATATATTAAAGAGGAATTCAAATGAAAAAAGCGTTAAAGTAGGCAACCTCGTAAAAGGTCTTATTATTTTTCACATATCTTTATTGAATTTTTATAAAAGTACATATATTTATTTGGTGGAATTCGCTGCACACCGATAAGTAAATATTATATAAGTACTCTTTTTATTTCAAGTATTTATACAACGACGAATAGACAATGTTCGTCATCACTCTTAAAAAAGTTGGTTGAAGAGTGAGACTATGCATTGTCTCGGTTAATGTAATATGAACTTTTCTTATGTTTTTCTGCCCGCAAAAAACGAAAAGTTGTTTTATGTTATAAGACTATGAACTATCAAGATGCTCAACCTGTCTAACAGGTTGCATCGGAATAGCAGGAACTATAATGTAATAGACCACTCTTTTCTTGATTATTTTAACAGAAAGGTCTATTGTTAGTACAATAGGTGTTTCGCAAGAATATGGGCATACTCCTGCTTCATCTAATTCGTTTACAACATCTTTGCTTTGCTCAATGGTCTTGGGGCGGTGTTTCACTTTGTCGTTGACATCGTTAATCTGCTTCAACTGGCGCAACTTACGAGCACGAATTCTTTTCGTGTTTCCAAACACCTTTTTCGCTTCCTTACGGAGAGTTTGTTCGTCGCAAATTTCTCCGCCGATATGGAACTCGTTGAGCAATCCATCCCAAACCATTGCTGTCATTCGTTTGTTAGTTAGCAATGTATAAAGATTGAGGTTTTCTGGGTAATATTTACGGATGCGGTATGATTTTATTTGAAATTCTGTTCTGGCCATTTTTGGCATATAGGAGCAAATCTCATCGCCGAGATTCTTGTCCTTATCTTTGAAATAGAATTTCAACTGCATATCGTCATTTTTAATGACCAAACCCGTTTCGTAGACCTTACGTTTCATACCAGACCGACCTCTGATTTTCTTAAAGAAGTTGAAAAGTTGCTGCTTTTCAACTTCTTTTTTGCATTTATGGTCACGGTTGATATCTATACGGGAGAAGCAAGTGATTTCTTCAAGGGAAATCGGTCTGCCGACCACTTCGGCAATGGTTTTCTCAATTTCTTTAACAGCGATATGACTTTTACCAAAGTCATAAACGATTGCATTGAGACCGTTCTGCATCGTTGATGCGGAGAATTCCATTCGTAGTCTTGGGCAGGGCATCTTATCTTTGTACTGGTTATAATAATACTTGAATTGGATGCCGTTATATTGCTTGTAGTAATAGTTCTTATATGTGTTGAGAGACGTCTTCTTGCTCCAACCTTTAAGTTTGTGCCAGGGAATTACCACTGGGAATGAGCACCATATTGTATCTAACATTTTGTTTCACCTCCTTTGCTTCGTAAGTATTAAACCTATTAAAATATTTTTTTCAAAATTTCAAGAACTTTTTCCAACAAAAACATAAAAAATTACTTGAAATAATAAAAAAATTCTCAAATACTTACCTTATAAAACTTACAAAGGAGTGATTTTATGGCACGACCTCGCAAAAAAGGCAACCTTACCAGTTCGCAACGTACCGACTTTGAGAGACAGATATTTGCTCTTTGCCTCAAAAACGAAGAGTTCAAGAAAGTAGTTCAGAAGGCATATCAGGACTTCTCGTTCATATACGAAGAGACCCAGATGCCGCAGGCAGAGTTCGGAAGAAAATATTGCGAAATAATTCTTCAAAATAATAACTTGCTGTACCCGTTTTGCGATATTCCAAAGAAACTGGGCGAACCTCCGTCTTCGTACTATGTGTATCGGAACGATGTGATTGAGAAAATCTATGCTATGGCCGTCAAAGCACAGTTGATATAATATGTGTCAAAATATGTGTGTAAATATGCCTCATTAACTGTGTTAAAGACTGTGTTAAAATATGGTTATAGAAACACATACTCTGCTGTCCGTCCCACCGACCCCATGACCCTGAAAAGGGCAAATTGTATTTTTTTAATTACCAAAATGAACGATTTTAAAAACGAGGACGAATTTAAAAAGGTTCAAATCCCCATATGGGGTTCAAAAATCACAAACACCCCTTATAATACCCAAACCACCCCCTTAATATGGGAAAATCGGGTCAGCATCGTCTCTATTCGCCGAGCAATCGTCCGCTTCGGGGGACTTTCGCCTGTGTGCGAAAAAGTGTTCTAAAATCGTCTTTTTATGGGTTTCGATGGGAGGATGGCAGGAAATTATTGAAATAGGCTGACTTATGGAGCAAAACGCGCTACAATTTTCTATACCAAAATACATTGAAAACGAGGTATGAAAATTGAATATTGAAAAAGTGCTTTTTGACCGTATCACATCCAATTTGGA
>JAZQDA010000106.1:0-14906 GCA_045546535.1 Clostridia bacterium
GGAGAAAATATAATGAACATTATCGAAAGCTTAACAAGCGACCAGATCAGAACAGACCTTCCCGAATTTAATGTAGGTGACACTGTAAAAGTTCACGTTAAAATTATCGAAGGTAACAGAGAAAGAATTCAGGTTTTTGAAGGCACAGTTATCGCAAGAAAACACGGCGGTATTCAGGAAACCTTCACTGTAAGACGTATTTCCTACGGTGTTGGTGTTGAAAGAACCTTCCCTGTTAACTCTCCCAAGATTGCAAAAATCGAAATCACCAGACGCGGTAAAGTAAGAAGAGCAAAACTCTACTATCTCCGTGACAGAGTTGGTAAAGCAACAAAAGTTAAAGAAAAGAAATAATCAGCGATTTGTGTCGGAAGGTTTTGTATTAAACCTTCCGATTGTTCTATTATTGAAAGGTAGATTGTAATGAGTGAAAATAGCGAATTTTCAAATGTAAATGAAACTGAAAACATAGAAGAAAATGAAATAAGCACACCTTCTAAGTTTACTTCTTTTGTAAAAGAAGTTTTCAGTTGGATAGTGTGTGTTGCCGTTGCTGTCGCAATAGCATTTGTAATCCGCAACTTTGTTTTTATGAATGTAAAAGTAGACGGTTCGTCGATGAATCCCACTTTGCATCACAACGAAAAAGTTTTTGCACGTATCATCGGCTACACTCCAAAGCGCGGCGATGTTGTAATATTTCACCCCGCACACAATAAAGATATTGCATATATTAAAAGAGTAATTGCGACTGAGGGCGACCGCGTATGGATTGACGACTCAAACGGTCAGGTTCACCTTAAAAAAAGCGGAAGCGATGAATGGGAAATTCTTAAAGAAGATTATATATCTGACGAAAAGTACAATTCTATGAATCTCAACTGCGCCAAACGCTATGTTGACGATTCTGGCGAAGAGGGGCTTTTAATTAAAGAGGACCATATCTTTGTTCTGGGCGATAACCGTAACCATTCAAATGACAGCCGAAACGATACCGAGTTTAACACTGTAGGTCAGGTAAGTGTTGATTCTGTAATGGGCAAGGCATCTTTCAGATGGTGGCCGATTTCGGAATTTGGCAGTATATATTAATGTGTTGATGTAGGGGTGTGCTGTGCACATCCCTAAACTTGTTTAAAGGAGGCACGATATGAACATTCAATGGTTCCCGGGTCATATGACCAAGGCAATACGAATGATGCAGGACAGCATAAAACTTATAGATGTGGTAATTGAACTTGTTGATGCCAGACTACCCTTAAGCAGCCGAAACCCTGTGATAGATCAACTCATCGGTAACAAAGCACATCTTCTTCTTTTGAATAAAGAGGATATGGCAGACGAAAAGGTAACAAAAGAGTGGCTTGGTTACTTTAAAGCCCAAAATATCGAAGCGTGTTCTGTAAGCAGTGTCTCAGGCAAGAAACTAAGTTTCATTTTTGATAAATGCAAGGCGCTTCTTTCTGACAAAATAAAAAGAGAAAAAGAAAAGGGAATTGTAAACCGAAGCATAAAAATTATGGTATGCGGTGTGCCCAACGTCGGCAAATCTTCATTTATAAATAACCTTTCAGGCAAAAAAAGTTCAATAACAGGCGACAGACCCGGTGTTACAAAGGGCAAACAGTGGATAAGACTTGCAAATAACTTTGAACTTCTCGACACCCCCGGAATACTCTGGCCGAAATTTGATGATGCCGAGGTCGGATTAAGACTTGCCTACACGGGTGCGGTTAAAGATGAGATAATGGATACCGAAGAACTTGCATCGCATCTTCTTGCCTTTTTGCGTGATAACTACCCCGATGCTCTTTCAAGCAGATATAAAATGACAGATATTTCAGAACTCACAGGTTATGAAATGCTTGAACTTTTAGGCAGAAAAAGGGGATTTGTAATCTCAGGCGGAGAGATTGATACCGAAAGAGCGTCGCACATACTTCTTGATGAGTTCCGTTCGGCAACCGTGGGCAGAATTACGCTTGAAAAGCCATAAATGTGAGAGGATTTTTCATATGAACAGTGCATTTTTTGAATATGAAACAAAGTGCAGAAAAGAGGGCTTTGTAAATATTGCAGGTGTAGACGAAGCAGGGAGAGGACCACTCGCGGGTGCGGTATACGCCGCAGCGGTTATTTTTGACGAGGGCGTGTATATAGACGGTGTTAATGACTCTAAAAAACTAACCCCCAAAAAAAGAGACGAACTCTATGATGAGATAATATCAAAAGCAAAAGCATACGCAATATTTAGCGTAGACGAAAAAGTGATTGAGGAAATAAATATACTCGAGGCAACCTACATGGCGTTTCAGGGAGCAGTAAATTCGCTCTCCATAAAGCCTGATTATGTTCTTATAGACGGCAACCGAGCAAAAGGTATAGAAATTCCCCACGAAACTGTAGTAAAAGGCGACTCCAAAAGTTTTTCCATAGCCGCCGCATCAATCCTTGCCAAAGTTGCAAGAGACCGCTATATTGAAGAGGCAGATAAACTCTATCCACAATACGGATTTGCCGTTCATAAAGGTTATGGCACAAAGGCACATCTCGATGCAATCAAAAAATACGGCCCGTGCCCGATACACAGACTCACATTTAAAGGCGTAAAGGAATATGTAAAATGAGTGTTAAAAATATAGCCGGGAAACTTGGAGAACAAAAAGCATGTGATTTTCTAAAGCAAAACGGTTACTGCATAATACATAGGAATTACAAAACAAGAATTTCTGAAATTGATATTATCGCCTCAGACGGCGACAGCCTTTGCTTTATAGAGGTTAAAACCCGAAAAGATAAATCTTTCGGGACTGGTGCCGATGCAGTAAATTATGCCAAGAAAGAAAAAATGATAATCGGAGCAAATTCCTATATTACTTATGAAAAGAGATTTAAAAAATTCCGCTTTGATGTTGTTGAAGTTTACGGTGAAGTGCATGAAAGCGGATTTGCGGTTAAAGAAATAAATATAATAAAAAATGCATTTGAAGCGTAATAAGCAGACAATAACGCAACTGCCTGTTAGCCATTGGAGTATTATCCGAACTCTGATTTTAAGATACAAAAATCGCCCTTCTCTTCGCCAAAATGCTCGATAATCCGACAGGATTAACTGCGCTTTTGGCTTGTTAATAACAATTTTTGATAATCTTAAAATTCTTCGACCTAAAAACCAAGTGTTTTTGAGAAATTTTAGGTGCGGAGGACAAAGGAAGGCTGACGCCTTTCGAGGACGACAAGCCTAAAATAACCAAAAATACTGATTTTTAGGCGGGTTCGAATAATACTCCAATGGCTACTTTTTCTACTTGCTTTTATATTTATTTAGTGATACAATTACCATGTATGACAAAAGAAAGGGGTAGGAGAGGCTTGGTCGGATATGTTGAAACATCAAACGAAAATCCGCCGTTTTCCTGTTTTACCGCCACGGTTATTTTTGCCGACGATTTTTCACTTGAAAATTTGGGGTGCGGCAAGGAAATTTATCTCGTAGAGAGAAACGGACAAGGCTACGAAAAAATCTTTTCAAATACCGACGAAAGTTTTCCTCATTATGACCTTTTCTCTCAACTATCATTTGTTTTAAAGTCTGAAGAAGCAAAACATCTTTGTTCCTGCCGTGTATGGTGGAAACTTACAACCGATGAAAGAGTAGAGGTTTTAAAAGCAGAAATTACAGACGCTGCATGGCTTCCTGTAGAAATGCTCAACTCAACTGATGACGGACCTTTTATAAATGTAGGCGGTATACTTTTTGATTCATCTCCCTCACCGCTTGAAATTTCATGCGTGTGCTATGCACTTAATCTTCTGGCTGAGCGTCTGGATTTTTTGCCTTTACATCCGTTTTATAATTGCATAAATTCGATTTTCTGTTCTCTGTCTATGGTTTTACCGCTTATGAAACTTTTGGGCGATGATTTCCCTTTTTCACATAAACCATTTGAAGAGTATTCTTTCATATATAAAAGACAAACCACGGGCAAAATTTCCCGCAAAAAGATTGAATCGGCACTTTCGGTCAAAGACTTTCCGGAAACTATGTATAAAGGGAATATATCTGATTTTATAACATACGCCAAAAGAGAGTATATAGTGAGAGTATATTCTTCATTTTCAGAAGCGGTCAGAAAAAAGAACAAGTGGTCAGGCTTTTATAGAGAATTTAAGGCACACACCAATGATTTTCTGAAAAAGATTTTAAGTGTGTCAAATGAATTTGTAGTTTTAAAGAATGTAAACTCTATAAACGATTTAAAATATTTCACGTTGTATGAACTCCATTCGGCATCTGTTTTTTACGATGAAAGACTTTCAATGCACAAAAACGTGAGAAAAGCAAGAGAGCGCGTAAGGATATTTAATAAATTCAAAATACCAGATGCGGTATTTTCTAAAAATGACTATATATAATAGAAAGGACTTTTTATTATGAAAATTAAAAACGGATTTGTTTTAAAAGAAATCGCAGACAATTTCGTTGTAGTTCCCGTCGGGGAAGACCTTGTTGATTTTTCACTTATGATAACAATTAACGAAACAGGAGCATTTTTATGGAATTGTCTTGCAGAAGACAGAAGCGAAGCAGAACTTGTGGCTCTTCTCAAAAATGAATATGAAGGTGCATCTGATGAAGAACTTACAGCAGATGTATCTGAATTTGTATCACTCTTAAAAGAAAACAATGTTTTGGAGTAATATATGGTGTCAAAGAAAATAAAACCGAGCATTCAAGAACTTGCTCCTTTGATTATACAGAGTCTTGGCGATGGTAAAAAAGTCAAACTTACCGTTACGGGCGTGAGTATGTATCCTCTTTTTAAAGCGGATACAGACAGTGTAATAATAGAAAAAACAGACTCTCCAAAAAAATATGATGTCGTTTTATACTGCAGAGATGACGGGACATATGTTCTTCACAGAGTCCTGAGCGAAAGAAACGGCGATTTTGTATTTGCAGGTGACAATGAGCGTATAAAAGAATACGGCGTAAAGAAATCTTCGTGTATTGCAAAGATGACAGCGTTTGAGCGCAGAGGTGTTTTGTGCAATACCGATGCACTTTGGTATCTCATATATTCGCGTATGTGGGTGTGGTTTTTCTCTTTCCGCCGTCCGCTCTCTAAAATGTTGCATCTTGTGTCGGCTCTTTTCAGATTTCTGGGAGCCAGAATATAACAACATACTCTTTTAAAGGGGTGATTGTCATAAAATCTAAAAACATAAAAACAATAAAGTGGCTTTACGAAAATGCAAAGAGTGTTATTTTGAAAATCCTTTTTCTCTCTTTGTGTACAGTTTTTATCTCTTATATTTCTGTACGTTTTGCCCTTGAGTCAAAAACACTTCTTGACAAGGCTACGCAGGGCGGTAATATCTGGCTGAGCATTCGTACAATAGCACTGCTTATCGTTTTTCAACTTTCGGTGCAGATTGTGTATACTATGATTCATCTGCACACTGAAACAAAGTTCAAAAACAAAATTTCCCTTAAAGTTTTTTCTTCTCTTTTTTATAAAAAGTATAAAGATTTGAATTCCTACCACTCAGGCGAACTTATGAATAGGATAAATAACGATACGGGAATAATATCAACCAACATAATGTCAGTTATACCCAATCTTGTTGCATTTCTATCACGCATCGTTTTGGGCTTTGTAGCGCTTTATTCGATAGATTCGTCATTTGCGCTTGTCTTTCTTGTAATAGGACCTTTTGTTATGATAATGGCAAGGGTATATTCAAAAAAAGTCAAACCTCTTCATAAACAATGCCTTTCCCGTCAGGGAAAGACGCAGTCGTTTATGCTTGAAACACTGCAGAATATTCTTGTAGTAAAATCTTTTTCTGCTCACAAAAGAATTGAAAAAGAGGCAGACCTTCTACAACGACGCCATCTTAAAGTTATAATGAAGCGCGGATATATAAGCATATTTGCAAACATTCTCTTTTTCATATCTCTCACCATAGGCTATTATTTTGCGGTCGGCTGGTGCGCATATAAAATATCCCTCGGTGTTATGACTGTTGGCACATTTGCCGCAATCATACAACTCGTAGGCCAGGTTCAGACGCCTTTTAAGGAACTTGCGTCTGTAATACCCCAGGTTTATGCGACGTATGCTTCGGCAGAAAGACTTATGGAACTTGAAAATCTTCCTGACGAAAAAATGAAGTACATAAATGCCGACATCGAGAATATATATAATAGTATGAAATCAATAAATGTCTGTTCACTCAGTTTTTCTTATGATGACGAACCCGTATTTGATTCGGCTGATGTAAAAATCGAAAAAGGTAAACTTACCGCCATAAACGGACTTTCGGGAATAGGTAAGAGTACGCTTTTAAAACTTATACTGGCAATTCTGGAATCAGATAAAGGCGGAATTGAATTTGAAATGCAAGACGGAACCTTGTATGATGCCGATGCATCGCTGAGGCCGCTTTTTGCATATGTACCTCAGGGGAATATGATAATTTCAGGAAGCATACGCAAGAATATCGGCTTTATGTCAGAAGATGCAGATGAAGAGAAAATTATACATAGTGCAAAGATTGCTTGTATATATGATGTTATAAAATCTCTGCCCGATGGTCTTGATACCGAACTCGGCGAAGGGGGAGCAGGACTTTCAGAAGGGCAACTTCAAAGACTGGCGGTTGCAAGAGCAGTTTGCTCAGATGCACCGATACTTTTGCTTGATGAAGCAACCAGCGCTCTTGATGAAAAGACCGAAGAAGAAATGCTCAAAAACCTTAAAAGCCTTGACGGGCGTACATGTATAAGCATATCGCACAAAGAGTGTGCACTTGGTTTGAGCGATGCAATTCTGACAGTTAAGGACGGAAAAATCATCAAAAATGTGCAATTGTGAAAAATATACAATGCAAGAGTACTTAAATTGTGCACAAATTACACAACTTTTTTTAAAAAAAGTGTTGACAGATATTGTTTATTTTGATAGAATGGTTATAACGAAAAACATGGATAAGGAGATGTATTTCAAAATGAAAAAAATGAAAACCGTACTCGCGGTTGTTGCTGCACTTGCAGTTATGGCTACTGCTATGACAGGCTTTGCTGCAACAGTAAACACAGTAACAAAATATAACATGAATTCAGCGTATGCTGGTGTTACAACAACAGTATCTGGTGCTACAGGTGACGTTACATTACTTGTAACAACTACAGAAGGCAGCGGCGTTAATGGTTCCGGTATCCTTTATGTTGACCAGAAAACTGCAACAGGCTCTGATGTTGTGTTTGATTACTCAGTTGTAAAAGCTAACATAGACAATCTCGAAACAGAAGTTATACTCGGTACAACAGGTGCTGCAATCGAACAGCCTACAGACGGTCTTGGCATCAACGCTCTCAATACAATTGTTAGAGATCATTACACAGTTGAATTTGGTTGGGCTGCTTACGGCGCAGGTGATGGCGATGTTTCTGCAAGTATCGTAGCAGAAGAAGGTTATGAAATCACAGAAATCAAAATTGGCGGCGAAGTACAACCTCTTCAGACTGGTCATATAATCGCTCATGAAGATCTTGATGATATCGTAGTTACAACTCAGCCAAGTGTTCAGTCACCTGAAATGGATGATGCTGTTTATACTTATGATACTGAGGACGACAAATATGCTGGTACAGCAATCATCAAAATTACTGGTGATATGAGTGACGCTTATGAAACAGGTGTTATTTATGGCGGTAACAAATATAAAGCAACCGGTGCAGTTAATAATAACGGTTATATCGCTGTAAAGATCATTGACGCTGTAGAGATTGCTGAAGGTGATCTTGAAGCCTACTTTGCAGAAGTGGCTGAATAATATATAACAGAGAGGAGATATTTATTATGAAAACTTATGTAAAACCCACAGTAGATGTCGTTGAACTTTCTGTTAAAGAAAACATGGCAGCGCTTCCCCAAGGTGTTAATCAGGTAATTCATATGGGTGATACCTATGGTTCCGTAGAAACAACTGTATATGACCTTACAGCAGTTGCTACATCAGATCTTTAATATTAAGTTTCACTAATACTAAACATAAAAAAGGTTGACTTTTTCGTCAGCCTTTTTTTTAAATCATCAGCGTTTACTGTTTTAAGTTTCAGACTGATAAATTATAAAAAGTTTTTGTCAGGTAATGAGTATGATTAAGAAATATACTGTAGCAAAATTTAATATAGAAATTGACATAGATTATGATGGATTTTTCTTTGATAGACTGAAAGATTATGAAAAAGATTTTGGGAATGGTACCGACATTTTTATAAAGGTTCAAAGAACAAAAGATATAATCTCACCGTCATATAAAAATCTTGTAAAAATAGGAAAGGCAAAATATTCTTGCAAGATCGACGGGTGTGATGCATTGATAAACTATGACTATAATACATCTAAAATAATTGCTGTCACAAAATTTAATCAATCATATACCAATGTGGAAATTCTCTCATACGACATCACTCAGGACTATGAGTATCCCATTTCACATTTTAATTTTAATTTGGTAGGAAATGCAATGCACTATGTTTGTGCAATGAATAATGCTTTTGTGTTTCATTCGTCTGCACTTGCCACAGATGACGGCGGAGTAATTTTTTCTGCGCCATCAGGCACGGGAAAGACTACCCATACATCTCTCTGGCTTAAAGAGTTTCCTGATGCTCTTATGATAAATGATGACACTCCGATCTTAAAATATGACGCAGATGGCAAATTTCTTTTGTGCGGTACCCCCTGGGCAGGAACGTCTGGTGTTAATACTAATAAAAATGTCAAATTAAATGCAATAGTTTTCATAAACCGTTCTGAAGAAAACAGTATAGTCCTGCTTGACAAAAAAGAAGCGGTTAAGAAGATTTTTTCTACTCTTGTAACCCCGCTTAATTCAACTATGCACATAAAATATCTCGACACTATAAATGAAATTATCAAAAATGTAAATGTTTATAATTTGTCTTGTAATATGAGCCCCAGTGCGGCGCATATTGCAAGAGAATTTATATCAAAAACTATAAAACAAGGAGAAAAATTATGAAAAAACTAATTTCACTTTTTCTGATTATCACTCTTTTAACTTCTGTTTGTATTTCATCTTTTGCTGCATTTACAGACTTCGACGATTCTCACTGGGCAGCATCATACGTAAACACTTTAGTTGCAGACGGAACAATCAACGGCTTTGAAGACGGAACTTTCAGACCGCAAGACACAGTTACCAGAGCACAGTTTGTAAAAATGATAGGTTATGGTCCTGAAAGAAGCGATGTTACTTTTACAGATGTTCCTTCAACTCATTGGGCATATGAATATATAATGACATCAGGTCTTGAACCGATTGAAGATGGTAAGTTTGCACCGTCTCAGCCAATCACAAGAGGCGATGTTGTAAGACTTTTATGGAAAAGGGCACTCTCTCCCAAAGGATATCTTGTACCGCCTGTAATCACAAGACAGAGCAATGATTCCGATGCTCTTGCATGGGCATATACCAATAGTATAATGACAGGCGACAATAATGTTGATCTTCGTCTCGCAGACTCTCTTACAAGAGCAGAAGCAGCAGCCCTCATAGTTCGTTCACGTAATATAAATGAAGCAACTCCAAAAACATATTTCTATAAATCCGTACCATCAGATGTGCTTGAAAAAGCATACAATTCTTTCAATCTTATAGATACGCCTTATTCAGAAAATGCAAAAATTACAAACGGAGAACTTGCCATGGCGATGGCTCGTCTTCTTTCAGAACACGATACACCCGATTACCCCGGTGTTTCTGCTACAGTAAGTTTTGAACATAAGTATGCAAAAGCGCTCAATATGCTTTGCCGTTATTATCTCGGCACAGAAAATGACAACATTGAGTATATAGAAAAGAATGCAACAATTAAAGAAGCAATAATGGGATTTATGTTTATCACACTGAGAACTTCTAGCGCTTTAATAAAATATGATGCATCCGGGGCTATGTATCCGGGCATTACAGAAACAAATGAGGACAGAGCAAAACTTTTAAAATCTGCATATCAAAATGGCATCTCGTTATCTGAAGATATGAGTTCGGTTTTGAATAATGAAATAACACACAAAGATTTTGCATCACTTCTTTTACAGTTTGACGGTTTTTCAGGATTCTACACTTTCAAACGTACAGGCGTGTCGAATTTCCCTCTTGATTTAAAAATGAAAACAAGCCTTAATCTGTATCCGCAAAACTCTCAGGATTACAGAGTGATACTGGCAGGAATTGATAATAAAGTGTATGAAAAACCCTTTATTGATGCAGTTTCAACTCCAAAAGAAACTTTTAAGGTAACAAGCCCGTTTGACGGCATTTTCAATGAAATGTTTGCAAATCTTTACAGAAATGCTGCAACCAAATCGGCATATATAACAGTTGTTTCATCACCCGTGCTCTCATGTGCAACAACAAATGGATACACATTCAGAGTACAGATTAATGTTGTTGAAAAAGGTGATGCCAATGTTCTTTCCGATATTATTAAATGTGCGGATTCGAGCATAGGCTCAAAAGCACTTGTGGAGGGCGAAAGTTTCTGGGTTGACATAAATTCAGGCACACCGCTTAACACATTGAATATACCTTTTGAAAAAATTTATGTAAATCAGATTGTGTAATATATAGGAGAAGGTAACATCGAAATGACAAAAACATTCAGTCCATTGATAAAATGCGCCATAATATCATATTCAATAAAAACATTTGTAGATGTAGTTATGTTAATATTCACTATTTTTGAAAAAGGTGATATCTATTATGATGACTGGTATCTTCTTATGCCCCAGATAATATCTACAGTTTTCATCTCTGCATTTTATTTTATATTTTTTTCAAATGAATTTTACGGTGCTTTTATAAAAATATCAAGTGCGGTTTTGGTGTTTTTCAACATTGCTTTTATAGGCGTAATGTTATATGACCGTACAATGGGTTATGTTTTTTATTTTTCACTGGCAGCAACAATAAATTTTCTTAACGCTCTTCATGTAAAATGTAATATTATTCCGGCGCGAAAACCGGGTGCAATAGAATACAGTCCTCTGACATTTGAAATAATGTCGTTTGCGGTTATGGCAATTTCTATGTATTCGCTTTTTTGCGGACTTCCTCTTACATTTAATAAAGTCACAAACACGTGGGATTATTATAATGTTATGACAAGTCTTCGTTTAAACATTATATCATCAGGCATATTGCTTATTGAGTACCTGCTTTGTTTGAGGAACAAATGTGAGTTTATAAGGGATAACATTATAGATGCAAGTACAGTTTCTATCATAAAAGAAATGAAGGAAAAATCGAAATTGAATGGCAAAAAGAAGCACCGGAGATTTAATGCTAAGCGCGAAGAATATTAAAAAAGCAAAAAACGGCTCTTCTTAAGCATTTGCAACAATTTGAGCGTGTTAAATTTATGCAAAATGACTACAAAATTGTTGACAATTCTACTTGCAACAATTGGAATTATCTGCTATAATGATTGTAGTTCAAAATTTTAGGAGGTAGTAGGTAGAAATGAACAAAAGTGAATTAATTGCAAAAATTGCAGAAAAAGCTGAATTATCAAAAAAAGATGCTGAAAAAGCATTAAATGCTTTCGTTGACGGTGTTACAGAAGCACTCGTAGCAGGTGACAAAGTTGTTTTAGTTGGATTTGGTTCCTTCGAAACAAAAAAACGTGCTGCTAGAAAAGGCAAAAACCCCCAGACTGGCGCAGTTATCAACATTCCTGCAACAACAGTTCCTTCTTTCAAAGTTGGTAAAGCCTTAAAAGACGCTGTTAAATAATTCAGATTTTAAATTCAACTTTAAAAGCCATCAGGGTATTCTCTGTATGGCTTTTTTTGTGTCATTTTTTAATATCAATTTAAATTTTGTAATATTGCAATTTGTTTTAACATATGTTAAAATTACTTTAGTGTATTTTTATAATGTTATATGAAAGGAATATAACTATGAGGGTATGTATATACGGTGCATCAAGTGCAAAAACTGACAGAAAATATATAGAAAAAACAGAGAGTTTATCGTGCACACTTGCAAAAGAGGGGCACGGTCTTGTATACGGTGCAGGGGCAAACGGACTTATGGGAGCATCTGCAAGAGGATTCACAAAAGGCGGAGGGCATATAATAGGTGTTGTACCTCACTTTTTCAATGTTGACGGCATTATATATGATAAATGTGATGAACTTATCCGCACCGAAACTATGAGGGAAAGAAAACAGATAATGGAAGACTATGCCGATGCATTTATCATAGTGCCAGGGGGCGTCGGAACATTTGATGAATTCTTTGAAATACTCACCTTAAAGCAACTTGGAAGACATAAAAAACCAATCGTAGTGTATAATCTTTTCGGTTATTATGATAAACTTATTGATTTTCTAAAATTGGCTGTAGAGGAAACATTTCTGACAGATGTTTCGCTCTCACTTTTTGAAGTTATAGATGATGAATCAGAACTTTTAAATTATCTTAAAAATTATAAAGGTAAAGATTTAAGTATAAAAGATACTAAACATATATAAGGAAAAATGATATGAGTCAGGAAAAACAAACAAGCGAACTTTTTAAAAAGATTTTAATTGAAATTCATAAAACAGCCAAAGAAAGAGGCTATATAGAAAAAGATGCCATAATGGTTGAAGAACTTTCTGAAAAAGGCTTTTTGGTGAGTGCTCAGTGGCTCAGCGATGATGAATTTTACAAAACTTTCAAAGGCAATATGGTAGGCTACTATCTTGGCCTTTGCGTAAACTGTTTCTGCTCCGGTCTTGCTTTGGCAGATGCATGGGCAGACGGCGGGGGCAGAATTTCTTCATTTAAATACGATGAAATTTATGACGGCGGTGTCTGGAATAATGTGTTTGTGCTTTTGGAGATGACAAACGATAACGACAAAAAAGATTTCCAGAATTTTATGATTGAACTTTATGAAAAATGGGTAGTCGAAATTAAAGATTGTTTCTCTCTTCCTAATGCAAATGAATATATAGCAAAAACGATTTCCGCATTTTACCAACTTGGTGTAACGATGCGCCTTGAAATTCTGGGGTACTAGTTATGGCTGATTATATTTATACGGTTTCGGGCAAAAAATTTTATCCCCTTTGCCCGAAAACAGAAGATATTGATATAAGAGACATCGCACATTCTCTCTCAATGCTTGTACGTGCAAACGGACACTTTCCGTCGTTTCATTCTGTTGCTCAGCACTCAATAGAATGCTGTGAGGAGGCACTCGCAAGGGGAGAGGACAGGAAAATAGCACTTGCGTGTCTTCTTCACGATGCATCTGAAGCCTATATGTCAGATGTTACAACGCCTGTAAAAAATAACCTTGATGCATATAAGAAATACGAGCAAAATCTTATAAATCTGATTTTTGAAAAATACACAGGACCTTTGACAGAGGAAGAAAAAATAGTAGTTTTCTCAATAGATAAAGAACTTTTGTATTATGAATTTTATCATTTTATGAAAGTTGAACTGTCATCGAAACCTGTTATAAAGACAAACCCTGATTTTAGTTTCAAACCCTTTGAAACAGTAGAGAATAAATTTTTAGAACTTTTTGAAAAACTTTCACAGTAAACCGCTTATTTTTACGGAGGTAAAACGAATGAATCCGAAAGTAAATATTCTCGGTGTAAAAGTAGACAAGTATAATGTCGAGAGTGCATCTGACAAAATCGTTGAGTTTGTGAACAGTGAAAACGCTGTTAAAACTGTTTTCACACCAAATTCAGAGATAATAATGATGGCATACAGAGATGGTGAATTTTGTAAAACTCTTAATTCATCTGACATTTTAACTGCTGACGGTATAGGTGTTGTGTATGCATCTAAAATAGTTAAAAATCCTATCTCAGAACGCGCGGCAGGGTATGATATTGCGTGTCGCACACTTGAAAAACTTGCATTACAAAACGGCAGAGTATATCTTTTTGGTGCCAAACCCGGAGTTGCCGAAACAGCCAAAGAAAATATTGAGAAAAAATATAAAGGCATACAGGTAGTCGGCACAAGCGATGGATACTTTGATGAAGAAAAGGAAAAAGAAATTATAAAAAATATAAATGAGTCAAAACCTGATCTTCTCTTTGTTTGCCTTGGCGCACCAAAGCAGGAAAAATGGATATGTGACCACAAAAGTGAACTTTGCGTTAAGGTTTGTATGGGAATAGGCGGAAGTCTTGATGTTTTTGCGGGAACTGTCAAACGCGCTCCCGAGTTTTACACTCGCCACGGAATAGAATGGCTTTACAGACTTCTTAAACAACCATCAAGATTTGTGCGTATGCTTGAACTTCCCCGTTTTGGCTTTAAAGTACTTATAGCGGGACGAAAATTCCCACAGGAATAAATTTACGAAAGGAAACAGAAGTCATGAATGTAGAACTTTTACAATACAATCCAGATTGCGAAAAAATAGTGGCAGCAGCCGCAAAACTTTGTTATTCTTCATCTGAAATAAACGGCATTTTAAATGGTCTTGACTATGAAAAAACAGTAAGTTTTATAGACCGTCTTATGAGCCTTGGACACGAAAGCCCTATTGAACATATTATTTTCACTTTCGGTATAGAGGGAGTATCAAGAAGTCTTCTTGCACAGATGACACGCCACCGTATTGCTTCCTATAGCGTAAAATCACAACGCTATGTAAACGAAGGTCATTTTGAATACATAATCCCCAAAGAAATTGAAAAAGATGAAAAGGCAAAAGAAATTTTCATAAAAGCAATGGAAGACGATGAAAAGACATATAATGAACTTGCAGACATTTTAAAAGAAAAACACTATAAAACCTTTATCAAAGAGGGCTTAGATGAAAAAAAGGCTATGGCTCAGGCGGA
>JAZQDA010000107.1:0-5494 GCA_045546535.1 Clostridia bacterium
CGCTTCGTTCGGGACACGGTACTATTCAATTCATTAGTATTGAGCCGAACTCCCATAAACCTTTTAACACCGCCACTTTACGGCGACTTAAAAAACAAAATACATGTGGTCAAATCAGTTTTGACCACATGTTATCCCACATACACGGGAGATGAAAAAAATCGAATATTTTATTTCGGGATGTAGCGCAGTTTGGTAGCGCGCTTCGTTCGTGACGAAGAGGCCGCAGGTTCAAATCCTGTTATCCCGATTAAACTTAAAATCCTTGAAAACGCTAGAAATACAGCAGTTTCAAGGATTTTTTGTTTTCTGTAAGATTTTTTGTTTTGCTTTTTTTATCCTATTTTTACCTGTATTTCGTTGTCATTTCGTTGTCAGATATATTGATAAAGACCTCCAACAAAAAATGTGGAGGTCTTTTTTCGTACTCAGAAAAAATTTTTGTTTTGCCACTTTTAAGTGGAATTTTTTGCGGAATTTGTGATAGCATCTTTATAGTGGCTGGATTTGTTATTGATTCAGAGCCTCCTTATATGAACTAAAAAACAAACGGGCGAGTTTCTTCTAATCGTAATCCTAACGGAAGTTTTTGTAGCCTATATAATGCGATTTGGTGTAAAGGTAGCACACGAGACTTTGATTCTTGAGATAGAGGTTCAATTCCTTTAGTCGCAGCTAAAACCCATTTATAGCGAAAAACATTGTTATCTTGATTTTATATGAGAGATAGCACAGGCCTTATGTTTTCCCACGTGGTTTATAGAGAGCCAAATTTAAAGAAAGGAGCAAGTTTATGAGTGAAAAAGAAAATAGAGTTGGTTGTCCGCCAATGTATAAAACACCTGAAGAGATGCAGAAAGTTATTGACGCATATTTTGAAGAATGTAACGGCGTATATGTACGAGACGAAGACGGAGTTATTGAGACAGATAAAAACGGACACCCTATCACAACGAAGCCGAAACCTCTTACCATAACTGGACTTGCTCTTGCATTAGGATTTACAAGCAGACAGGCTCTTTTAAACTATGAGGGAAAAGAAGAGTTCGTTGACACGATTAAGAAAGCCAAAGCAAAAGTAGAGCAATATGCAGAGGAAAGATTGTTTGATAAAGACGGTGTAAACGGAGCAAAGTTTAATCTTTCAAACAACTTTAAAGGTTGGAACGAAAGACAACAGATAGAAAGCAACATCAACACAAAGGCGGTAATCTTCACAGGAAGTGATGAAATTGCCGAATAATGAAATATACTTGCCTGACATCATCGGCGGTGGCTATGGTGATTATTGGCGGTTTAAAGGCAGATACAGAGTATGCAAGGGCGGTCGTGCATCAAAGAAGAGTAAGACGACAGCACTGTGGTACATCTACAATATGATGCGTTACCCGTTGTCAAACACTTTGGTGGTAAGAAAGACCTTCTCTACATTAAGAGACAGTTGCTATTCAGACTTGCAGTGGGCAACAGAGAGACTTGGGGTGTCTCATCTGTGGGATTTTACATTATCGCCATTATATGCAGTGTATAAGCCGACAGGGCAGAGGATATTTTTCAGAGGACTTGATGATGCGTCCAAGATTACATCGATATCAGTTCCAAAAGGATATTTGTGTTGGTTATGGATAGAGGAAGCATACGAGATAGACAGTGAAGCGGAGTTCGATAAACTGAACGAATCCATACGAGGTGAAATCCCTCCGTCCCTATTTAAACAGACAACATTGACATTTAACCCGTGGAGTTCAACACATTGGATAAAAAAGCGTTTTTTTGATGTAGATAATCCCAATATCCTTGCCAAAACAACAAACTATATGTGTAATGAGTGGCTTGATGAAGCCGACTTGCAGGAATTTGAAGATATGAAAGTCCGTAACCCTAAACGATATAAAGTTGCAGGACTTGGCGATTGGGGTATAGACGGCGGACAGGTATTTGAGGAGTTTGTCGATGACCCGTCGCATTATGATGATAGAAAATATACACATGTTATACCGCCTTTCACTCCCCCGAAAGAGTGGAACATTTGGCGGAGTTTTGATTTTGGATACGCTAAACCTTTCTCATGCGATTGGTGGGCGGTAGACTATGACGGCAGATTATATAAGATACTCGAATTATACGGGTGTGTTAAGGGTGAAGCCGATGTTGGCGTTAAGTGGACACCTGATGACATCTTCAAAGAGATTGCCCGAATAGAGAACGACCACGAATGGTTAAAGGGAAAACACATACATGGCGTTGCTGACCCTGCTATATGGGATAAGTCGCACGGCGTAAGCATAGCCGAGACGGGCGAAAAATACGGCATTTATTTTGACAAGGGAGACCACAAGAGACTTGCGGGTCTGATGCAGATGCACTATAGACTACAGTTTGACGAGAACGGAATACCGATGATGTATATTTTTACGAATTGTAAAGCGTTTATTAGGACTATTCCTTTATTGGTATATGACGAAAACAGGCCCGAAGACGTTGACAGTAAACAGGAAGACCACTGTTATGATAGCAGTCGTTACTTATGTATGGCAAACCCGATGAAGCCTATTAAAGTTGAAGACAGGACACCTGCGGTATATAATCCGCTTGAAAGTGATATAGAGGTCGATAGATATGCTTTCTATCGCAAGTATTAAAGAGGTGATAAAGATTGAATTTAGAGCCAAATAGCAAGGGTAAGACCGTAATGGATTATTTGCCCATGGCTATGCAGAAACTTATGGGAAAGGCACAACCCGAAGAGGTAACGGGAAATGCTCCCACAGAGCAGACACAAGTCATTGATAAGAAAGCCATTGAAAAGGCGACAGAAACTCTTAAGAAGTATAAAGACGGCAAGAGAAAGTTAGAGGACCGAATTGTAGAAGAGGAACAGTGGTGGAAACTTCGTCATTGGGACGTAATCGGCAAGAACGAAAACGGAGATAGACCGCAACCTGCGTCTGCTTGGTTATTTAACTCTATCTGTGCAAAACACGCCGATATAATGGATAACTATCCTGAGCCGAATGTGTTACCGAGAGAGCGAGGGGACGAACAGTCTGCGAAGATACTTTCTTCAATTCTTCCTGTTATATACGAGCGAAATAATTACGAAGAAACCTTTTCTGATTCCGCTTGGTACAAACTTAAACACGGAGTAGTGGCAAAGGGTGTATTTTGGAATACTGAACTCGAAGATGGTTTAGGAGATGTAGACACACAGTTTATTGATATTCTCAATGTCTTTTGGGAACCTGGAATAACCGATATACAGTCAAGCCGAAACCTTTTTATAGTATCGCTCAAGGATAACGATTTGATAGAAGCACAATATCCGCAGTTAAAGGGTAAAATCGGCGGAAAGATTATAGATGTCAAAGAGTATGTGTATGATGATACGGTAGATGTAACAGATAAATCCCTCATGGTTGATTGGTATTACAAGAAAAGCAATACGGCAGGGAAAACAGTATTACATTTCTGTAAATTTGTAGGCAACGAGGTATTATTTGCATCAGAGAATGTGCCTGAATATGCCGAAAACGGGTTTTATAATCACGGGCAATATCCCGTTGAGTTTGATGTACTCTTTCCAGAAGAGGGAACTCCCGTCGGTTTTGGGTACATATCCATAATGAAATCACCGCAGATGTATATTGACAAACTGCAACAGGTGATTTTAGAGAATGCAATCAAAGCAACAAAGCCGAGATATTTCGCAAAGAAGAATGTAGGCATCAATCTTGACGAGTTCAAGGACGATACCAAAGACATAGTTTTTGTCGAAGGTGATATAGACGATGAAAGACTTAAGCAAATCGATGTTCAGCAAGTAAGCGGTAGCGTTTTGAATATACTGCAGATGAAGATTGACGAGTTAAAAGAAACCTCATCAAATCGAGATGTGTCGCAAGGCTCAACATCGGGCGGTGTAACTGCGGCGGCGGCAATAGCGGCACTCCAAGAAGCAGGTAACAAACAAAGCCGAGATATGATATCAGCATCTTATCGGTCCTATACACGAGAATGCTATCTTGTTATAGAGTTAATTCGTCAGTTCTATGATGAAACAAGGTCATTCCGCATCGTCGGTGAAACGGGTAAATATGAGTTTGTAGACTTTAATAATAAGATGATGCAGGGCGAGGCTATTCCTCCAGCATATGAGGGTCAGGAACTTGAAGAGGGATATATCGAACTCTTTCGTAAGCCTGTCTATGATATCGTTGTCAAACCGCAGAAAAGGTCGCCGTATTCAAAGATGGCACAGAACGAGTTGGCAAAAGAGATGTACAATATGGGATTTTTCAATCCTCAGTTGGCAGAGCAGACAATGACCGCATTAGAACTTATGGACTTTGATGGCAAAGAAACTGTAAAAGAGAAAGTTCAGAACGGTCAAACCCTTATGAATATGGTTACACAACTTGCACAAGAACTTGCGATGCTTAAAGGTGCTACGGGTATTGGCACAGAACAGGCACAAGGCGGTAATCCTATTCATAATGCTCAAATGGGCGGTGGAATGGGACAAGCACAGAAACAGGCACAGGCCGAGACTATGACGAGTTACGGAGAGCGGTTGGCAAGTAGAGCCAATCCCGATATGAACGCACAATGATACAGGCAAGATATACAGTAGAAGATAATACCCACAACTTAACTGTTCACGGACACGCAAACTATTCTGATAAAGGGACAGATATTGTGTGTGCAGGTGTATCAGCCATAGTTCAGGCACTTATAGGGTGGATAGAAAACAATCCTGAATATGCCGAATGTGTAAGTATAGACGATAGAAACGGCGAAGTGCTTATAGAATGTATCGGATATGAGAATGTATCAGCAGTATTCTATATGACGGCGGTAGGAATAGAGCAGATTGCCAACACCTACCCCGACAATGTTCAAATAGATATTATCGGACTAGCCGATTGACACTAAGGAACAGACTTTGAGAAAGGGGGCATTTTAGATGCCTAATGTAATTAAGAAACTGTTCAAAGTAGATTTGCAGATGTTCAACGACGGCGGAACATCAGGCGCAGAAGCACCCGCAACATCTACAGAGAACGCACCAAAGGTTGAAAACAACAAACCGAACGGAAGCAACCGCCGTTCAAAATCGGGTGAATTTGAAAATGTAGTGTTCGGGAAGCAGGAAGGTACACCCTCTGAAGAAACTACAAGCCTTGACGCCGAAGGCACTCCTACGGGTGCGGGAAAAACAGATGTAACAACAACATCAAACACGCTTGAAGAGAGACAGAAAGCCTATAACGACTTTATCAATGAGTATAAAGACATTGACCAAAAGCGATTTCAGGACACTTTTGATAGACGATTCAAGCAAGTAAAAGGCATTGAAGCAGAACTGAATGCACAGAAGCCTATTCTTGATATGTTAAAGACAAGATACGGCGTACAAGATGTAGCAGACCTGCAGAAAGCCTTAACGGAAGATACTGAATATTGGGAACGAATTGCCGAAGAAAAAGGCATGACC
>JAZQDA010000108.1:0-12763 GCA_045546535.1 Clostridia bacterium
GTATTCGGTGGTGACGGTTGGGCATACGATATCGGTTACGGCGGTCTTGACCACGTTATCGCATCAGGCGAAGACATCAATATCTTCGTTGTAGATACCGAAGTTTACTCCAACACAGGCGGTCAGTCTTCAAAAGCAACACCTACCGCTGCAGTTGCTAAATTCGCTGCATCAGGTAAGAAAGTTAAGAAGAAAGACCTTGGTATGATTGCAACAACATATGGTTATGTATATGTTGCTCAGATTGCTCTCGGTGCAAATATGCAACAGGCTCTTAACGCTATTAAAGAGGCTGAGGCTTATCCCGGTCCTTCACTTATCATCGCATACGCTCCCTGTATCAACCACGGTATCAAATCAAAAGGCGGTATGGCAAATTCAATCGCTGAAGAAAAGAAAGCAGTTGAAACAGGTTACTGGCACCTCTGGAGATTTAATCCTGAACTCAAAGAAGCAGGTAAAAACCCCTTCGTTCTCGATTCAAAAGAACCCACAGGTTCCATTAAAGACTTTATGCTTGGCGAAAACAGATATCTCATGCTCCAGAAAGCATATCCGAGCATCGCAGACGAACTTTTCGATAAAGCAGAAAAAGACCTTCTTGACAGATACGAAACATACAAACGTATGGCTGACTAATCTTAAAGAAAATAAGTTCAAAAAGGGTTTGGCAAAATATTGCCAAACCCTTGCTTTTTGCCGAATTAACTGCTAAAATAAATTTATAGTAGATAATTTATTTTAGCATACATACTATATATATATTGTAGGGATAAAATATAAGAAAGTTTATGGAAGGCAGAGAATATATGCATAGTTCAAAAAAGAGAAGAACAGTCTGTATTATTTCAATCTGTATTGCTTTGGCAGTTGTAGTTGGCATTTTTTCGTATCTTGCCGTAGGTGCTATGACAGACCAAGCATATGATGGCGTGTATGTCGGAGATATAAATGTCGGCAGAAAAGATGCGAAAGAAATAGAAGAGATAATATCAAATGCATATTCCAAGGGAGAAATAAACCCCGTTTTTGAGTGTGATGGGGAGAAATTTCAGATTTATTCATCTGAGGTGTATCTTTCCCCAAACTTTGAAACTACTGCCATAGATGCCACATGCGAGGGGAAAGACGGCAATATATTTTATAAAATATATAAAATGCTGAGCCTTAAAACTCATAAAAAGGTTCTTGATGTAAGTCTTGAGTGCGATATGAATCTTTTAGAATATGCACTTCGTGAGCACCTTGAAGAAAAAATGGCAGATGTAATTCAGCCCGATGTCGAGATTGGCAGTGATTGCCTTATCCTAACAAACGGCAAAGCGGGAAAAGGTGTAAATACGGCTAACCTTATGAAAAAAATATCTTTTGCTTACACAAACGGCGAACTTTCTAAACCGATTGAGGTAAAAATCGAAACTCTGACTCCTGATATAATAGATGCTGAAATTTTTATAAAAGAATATAACAGAGCGCCCCAAGATGCAGTTTGTAAATCTGATGGAGAAAATATAAACATAATTCCCGAAATAGTAGGCGTTAAGGTTGACCCTGACGAAACAAGAAGGATTATTGAAAATAATAAAAATAACCATAATCCGTATACAATCCCTGCAGTTATAACATATCCGGAAGTAAGCGCAAAAGAACTTGAAGCAGAGTTTACAGATTGCATAATCGGCACATTCAGCACAGATTATTCAACGAGTTCTGCCAACCGTAAAGAAAATATCCGCCTTGCATCAGAAAAAATAAACGGTCTTATTTTAAACCCCGGCGAAGAATTTTCTTTCAATGGAGTTGTAGGTCCCAGAACTGCATCAAACGGTTATAAAATAGCACAGGTTTATGTCGGCAGTAAAACCGTAGACGGCATAGGCGGAGGCATATGTCAGGTTTCGTCAACGCTTTATAACAGCGCTGTACTTGCAGACCTTGAAATTGTTTACAGAACGAATCACTCCAAACCCGTTTCGTATGTGCCTCTCGGAAGAGATGCAACTGTTTCATACGGCACTATAGATTTTATCTTTAAAAACAATAAAGAAACTCCTGTTAAGATAGAAACAATAGCAGACGGCAGTAAACTTACCATAAACATATACGGAAGAAAAAAATATCTTAAAGATATTTCCATAGAAACTGTCATAACGGGAACAAGAGCATATTCGGTAACGGAAATAAAAGACGATACAATGTATGAGGGAGAAAGGGTAACCGAAGAAAAAGGTTCAAACGGAATAATCACACAGTCTTATAAAATTGTAAAGGAAAACGGTGAGACAATCTCCCGTACAAATTTAGCAAAGAGTTCATATTCACCAATCAGTCAGGTCGATAGAGTAGGAACAAAGAAAAGGGAAAGCGATCCCGTAATTTCAGATGATAACTCCGTTATAAACAGCGATGCATCAGAAATTCCCCAAGATGACGCTGAAGTAATTGCTCCTGTATTTCCGTCTGAGCCTGAACCCGAAACTGAACCCGATTTATATCAGTCAGATTCATCGGCACAGTAACATAATTTCCGCCAAAAATTCCAATCAGATTTTTGGCGGATTTTTATTTGCCCCATTTGGTCGTTTTTTTCACCAAAAACCAGAAATTTATATGTGTAAAAGCCTTGATATTACTTGCTTTTTCCTTATTTTACATTTTGTTTATTTTTATGAAAAAAAGTATTGACATCATAGATATTGTGTTTTATAATAGAATAGCACACAAGATATTGTTGCAAATAACCTTGTGGTTTACATAGAAGGAAAAGGAAGTTATAAAAGGAGAAAAGAAATGAAAATCGTAAAAAGAAGCGGAGCAGAGGAAGAATTTAATCGCGAGAAAATATCAAAGGCTATCGAAAAAGCCAATGAAGCAACCGACAAAAAACCCGAACTTACCAAAAGACAAATTGAATATATAACCAATGTTATTGAGGATTACTGTGCAGAAATGGGCAGAAGTCTTTCCGTTGAAGAAATTCAGGAACTTGTTGAAACCCATATTATTTTACAGGGCGCACCCGAAACTGCAAAAAGATATATCCGTTACCGCTTTACACGTAACCTTGCCCGTGTTGCAAATACTACAGACAATCAGATACTCAGCCTTATTGAATGCAATAATGAAGAGGTAAAACAGGAAAACTCCAATAAAAACCCCACGGTAAACAGTGTTCAGCGTGACTATATGGCAGGTGAAGTTTCCAAAGACCTTGCAAAGAGAATTCTTCTTCCGCCAGACATCGTAGAGGCACACGAAGAGGGAATAATTCATTTCCACGATGCAGACTACTATGCTCAGCATATGCATAACTGCGACCTTGTAAACCTTGAAGATATGCTTCAGAACGGTACCGTAATCAGCGGAACTATGATTGAAAAACCCCACAGTTTTTCTACTGCTTGTAATATTTCTACACAGATTATCGCTCAGGTTGCATCAAGTCAGTACGGCGGACAAAGTATTTCTCTTGCCCACCTTGCACCTTTTGTTCAGGTTTCCCGCGAACGCATACGCAAAGAAACAATAGAAACAATAACTGCCGCAGGTGGTACTTTAGATGAGAAAATTGTATCTGAAATAGTTGAGAAAACTTTAAGAAAAGAAATTCAGAGAGGCGTTCAGACCCTGCAGTATCAGGTAGTAACCCTTATGACAACCAACGGACAGGCACCTTTTATAACTGTATTTATGTATCTTGGCGAGGCTAAAAGTGAACAGGAGAAAAAAGACCTTGCAATCATAATTGAAGAAACTCTTCTCCAGCGTTATCAGGGCGTTAAAAATGAGGTAGGTGTGTATGTAACACCCGCATTCCCAAAACTTATATACGTTTTAGAAGAAGATAACATAACTCCTGATTCGCCTTATTGGTACCTTACAGAACTTTCTGCTAAATGTACTGCTAAAAGACTTGTTCCCGACTACATTTCAGAAAAAATGATGCTTAAATTAAAAGTTGACCAAAACGGCAACGGCAACTGCTATACCTGTATGGGATGCAGAAGTTTCCTTACACCTTATGTTGATGAAAACGGAAAACCCAAATATTACGGACGTTTCAATCAGGGCGTTGTAACAATTAATCTTGTTGACGTTGCATGTACTGCAATAAGAGGCGAAAATGCAAAAGAAAAATTCTGGGAAGTTCTCGATGAGCGTCTTGAACTTTGCCACCGCGCACTCCAGTGCAGACATGAGCGTTTAGAGGGTACACGTTCAGATGCTGCGCCGATTCTGTGGCAGCACGGCGCACTTGCAAGACTTGGCAGGGGAGAACCTATCGATAAACTCCTACACGGCGGATATTCTACTATATCACTTGGCTATGCAGGACTCTGGGAATGCGTATATGCTGTAACAGGCAAAAAACTTACCGAACCTGAGGGCGAAGCATTCGGACTTGAAGTAATGCAGAAATTAAATGATGCATGTGCTAAGTGGAAACAAGCAGAAAATATCCACTATTCTCTTTACGGCACACCTCTTGAATCCACAACCTATAAATTTGCTAAATGTCTGCAGAAACGCTTTGGCAAAATCAAAGGCGTAACAGATAAGAGTTATATAACAAATTCATATCATATCCATGTTACCGAAGAAATTGACGCATTCAAAAAACTTGAAATCGAGTCAAAATTCCAGGCACTTTCACCCGGAGGAGCAATCAGTTATATTGAAGTTCCAAATATGCAGGATAATCTTGAAGCAGTACTTCAAGTTATGAGATTTATCTATGACAACATAATGTACGCGGAACTCAATACCAAGAGTGATTACTGTCAGGTTTGCGGTTATGACGGCGAAATACAGATTTATGAAGAGGGCGGAAAACTCGGTTGGAAATGCCCCAACTGTGAAAACACCGACCAGTCAAAAATGAATGTTGCGCGTCGTACCTGCGGATATATAGGCAGTCAGTACTGGAATCAGGGAAGAACTCAGGAAATCAAAGAAAGGGTGCTTCATCTCTGATGAACTATGCAGCAATTAAAGAAACAGATATTGCAAACGGTCTTGGTATAAGAGTTTCTCTTTTCGTGTCAGGCTGCACCCATCACTGCAGAGGTTGCTTCAATGAAGACACTTGGGATTTTTCATACGGTGAACCGTTCACAAGACAAACCGAAGAAAAAATTCTTTCTCTGCTAGAACCTGACTATATAAAGGGTTTATCACTTCTTGGCGGAGAACCAATGGAAAAATGTAACCAAAAAGCACTTCTGCCATTTTTGAAAGAGGTCAAACGAAAGTATCCCCAAAAAGACATCTGGTGCTATTCGGGCTATACTTTTGAGCAAATAAGTTCAGGCAAGGCACACTTTGATGAAACAGATGAGATTTTATCTCTTTTAGATGTCTTAGTAGACGGACCGTTTATACTCGAAAAGAAAAATATCACACTTAAATTCAGAGGCAGTGAAAACCAGCGCATAATAGATGTAAAAAAATCTTTGAAAGATGGCAAAGCAATAGAATATCAACTTTAAATCACAGTAAAAAGGCGGAGATTATTCTCCGCCTTTTATATTATTACAGTTTGTTTTCAAAAAATATTTCCTGTTGACGCATAGCATATGTAAATGTTATAATTTAACGGTAAAGGTGTATCCATTTATAAAAACACCGAAGAAACGGAGGTAACAACAATGAAAACAAACAAACGAATTCTATCACTTATAGTAACCTTGCTATTTGTTCTCACTTCATGTATCAGTTTACCTGCTACAATTGCAGGTGCTGCTGGTTTTAATGATGTGCCAGGTACAAGTCCTTACTATCAGGCAATTACAGAACTTGTAGAACGCGGAGTTATCAACGGATACGAAGATGGTTCTTTCAAACCCAATAACACTATCACCCGTGCCGAATTTTCTAAACTTCTCGCAGTTTCATCTGCTCCGGCAGGTACACTTTTCACCGCTACAACAACACAGTTCCCTGACGTTGCAGACTCTTCATCTCCAAGTGCATGGGCAATTCCCTATATTTCATATGCTGTAGGCGTAAAAGCAATTAACGGATA
Organism: Clostridia bacterium; assembly: GCA_045546535.1. Classification (GTDB taxonomy): domain Bacteria; phylum Bacillota; class Clostridia; order UMGS1810; family UMGS1810; genus RGIG1828. Next base: position 6,026 of record JAZQDA010000108.1, read on the forward strand.
TGAAGACGGTACATTCCGTCCCACCAACACTGTTACATACGGTGAAGCGGTTAAAATGATTGTATGCACACTTGGTTATGAACCTGTTATAGACAAAACCCTCACACCTTGGTATCAGGGTTATATAGATGTTGCAAATCAGATTGGCCTTACCCAAAACGCTGTTTCCATGGGTGACAACCCTGCAAACAGAGGTCTTGTTGCACAACTTATCAATAATATGCTTGGCTGTAGCCCACTTATACAGACAGGTGTAGATATCAATGGTAATCCTATTTATTCAAACACCGGCTCAGGTTCTTTTGACGAAGAAAAAGATAATGCAACAGAGGAAGAAGACGTACTCTACGGTTTCATCGAATATAACCTTACAGGTGACGAAATCAAAAGAAATGAAGTAAAAATAGGTGATGAAACCTATGGCCTTGGCGATTACACTGCAGATGATTTGAAAGCATACCTCGGAAAAATGGTTACTTTCAAATATAATGCTAAAAATACACTTACTTCAGTTAAACTTGCATCAGGATATAATCAGGAAATCGTAGTTGATGCATCTCAGATAGCAAGTGTATCAAATACTGCACTCCAGTATTACAAAAATGAACTGGACGAAATCAACGACGAAACAACAACTATTTCAATGCCCAGTCTTTATGTGGTATACAATGGTGTTCCTGTTGATCCTGCACACATTGGAAATGGCTTTAATATTGCTTCATATCTCAATGTGGCAGACGGCAAAATTACTTTTATAAGTAATGACGGTAACGCAAGAAATGCTGAAGTTGCATTTGTAGAAAGTTATAAAACATATTTTGCAAACACCCCCTCAACATTAAACGGCGTTACAACACTCTATGACCAGTTCCCTGCACAATCAGGAAATACAAGTGCTCTTGTCTTAGATGAAGATGAAGTGGCATCAGTTCAGAAAGTTTCTACAAAAGGCGGTAAACCTGCAAATGCACAACTTAAGTCAATTGCAAAAGGTAATGTAGTAAGCGTTGCACTTCCTTATGCAAGTACAGGCACTGATGCAATTGTTGTATATTCAGCCGCTACTGTAACAGGTCAGGTTTCCGAAATGGATACAGATTATTCCTACATCAAAATCGGCAATATTGAGTATGAAATATCACCGTATTTTGAAAGACTTGTTTCACAAGGAGTAAACACAACATTTACCGCAAATGATTCCGGTAAATTCTACCTTGACCGTCTCGGAAGAATCGTATACTTTGAAAAGAACGAATCTTCAAACCCCTACGCTTTGGCAGTTCGCTATAAAGAAATGGGCGGGATTGATGCTCAATACGGCATAGACCTTTATATAAGCGGCACCGCAGGTACAAAATTCTTCCCCTTAAGAGAAAATGTAAAAGTTAACGGAAACACCACAACTGCATTCGAGGCAATTACACACCTTATCAACAATTGTCCTACTTATGCACAAAATGCTCATATAGGAAACGGCAAATATATTCTGCAGCCCATCAAATATGAAACAAGACAGAATGACCAGACAGGCGAGATTGAAATTTCTTCAATCGAATGTATGGATTCAACCGATGATTATGCTGACAGTATGGTAGTTCCTTATGCTTTTGAAAACACTATAAATGCAACTCCGGAATATTTTGCAAACGGCGGAAGAGTTACCTATGCTAAATCAGGCTACACATTCAAAAAAGATTCTTCAATCCAGTTTACACTCCGTCCCACATCTGTGGTATTTGCAATTCCCCAGGATATTACAAATGTAAATGCATACAGAAAATATTCATACACTTCATTTGTTGACGGAACAAGTTATGTTGTTGAACCTTATGATGTAGAAAAACAGGTGGCATCTGCTGCTCTTTACTATCTTCAGGCAGGACAGTCAACTCAGGCATCAGTTTCCACATCAACACCTGCATATCTCGTAGAAAGTATCAATCCTGCATACGATGAAAATAACAATGAAGTTATAAAAGTTGTAGCATATAAAGCAGGGGAAACTACTCTTCCTGCAAAACCGTACTATACAAGTCCCGGCACAACAGTTGCAGGTCTTGATTCTATACAGGCAGGCGATGTTGTTAAATTTGCATTTGCAGAAGGCAAAATTGCAGCAGTTAAAACTGTTTATGCATCAGGTAGCCTTACAACACAGACAGCACCTGTAAAGAACGGAAATGCAAATCATATTTCTCAGAGTTATGATGGCAGAACTGACTGGTATCAGGCAATCAAAGGTATAGTATATAATGTTGAAGACAGCATTAAAACAATCAACATTATTCCTTATGCACTCAGCGATGGTAGTTTCTCACCTGATGCTCGAATTGCATTTGAATATGCATCAGATGTTAAGTATTATAAACTCGGTGCAAACGGCAAATTTACAGCAGGTGATGCAAGTATAATTACAATCGCAGATTATGAAACCTTTGCTGATACAAATCCACAATTATCAAGCGAAGTTGTTGCAATCGTAATGGATAAGAAAGTTGTAGCGGTTTACATTCTTAACTAATACTAAAAATCCAATAAAAAGTTGACGCATTTTGCGTCAACTTTTTTTGTATATAAAATTAAAATCAGGAAATAAATAGAAATGACAAACATGAAAATTTTATAGGTTTTTACCCCTCTTTTTCCCGAAATATTTTTGGAATAAACTCATTATTTACGAATATCATATAATATATAAAATGAAAATGCAGGGAAAAATTTTTTACATAATCTGTATTTTCACAAAAACTTATGAAAGGATGAACCAAATGACAATGGATAACATCAATGTAAATAATGAGGCTTCGCTTACAGGCAAGGTGGAGGGAGAATTAAAGTTTAGTCATGAAATATACGGCGAAACTTTTTACAGTTTTGTATTAAAAGTAATGCGTCTTTCTGACATAAGCGACTTTATCAACATAACAGTGTCTGAAAGACTTATTTCAAATCTTGATTTATCAGAGGGTGCTTCCGTTTCGGTTACGGGGCAGTTCCGTTCTTATAATAATTATTCTGAAACAGGAAACAGGCTTATCCTGACAGTATTTGCGCGCGATATTCGCCAGGCTGATGAATTTGAATATGAAACCGGTGCAATAAATCCCAACTCCATATTTTTAAACGGATTTTTGTGTAAACCGCCCGTATACAGAACTACGCCATTTGGCAGAGAAATAACCGACCTTCTCATAGCGGTTAACCGCGCATATAACAAATCAGACTACATTCCTTGCATAGCATGGGGAAGAAACGCCCGATATTCATCAGGCTTAAGCGTTGGCGACAATATTAAAATCTGGGGAAGAATTCAGTCCAGAGAGTATCAGAAACGCCTTTCAGAAGAAGAATCCATTACAAAAACCGCATATGAAATCTCCATTTCTAAAATGGAAGTTACAGGTCTTGACACACAGACAGACGATGCTGAAATAATTTAAATTTTGTTAAAATATACCTCGCATACAAATTCTCTTTATGACCAAAATAACTATTGCAAAGGCAATTTGCAATTATTTTTCAAGGAGAGTTTTAAGTATGTCAAGAAAAACTGTAGTTCCTGAAGCGAAAGAAGCGATGGAAAGATTTAAAATGGAAGCAGCATCAGAAGTTGGCGTTAACCTCAAACAAGGTTACAACGGCGATTTAACTTCCAGACAGGCAGGTTCAGTAGGCGGTCAGATGGTTAAGAAAATGATCAAATCCTATGAAGAATCAATGAAATAATTTCAGCCAAACTGAAATAATCTTAAAGAATTCAAAGTCTTTCAAAAATACCGGAAAGTCTTATGGCTTTCCGGTATTTTTGTGCATATAGAGAGCATATAATTTTATATAAAGAAAAAAGGAGAAGTTTTTATGAGTTCTATATGCTTGGTTGCAGACTTTGTGAATAACGAAAGACTGAACGCAGGAATACTTGCGATGATGGGCAAAACAATGAAGCACAGAGGTCCTGACGAAACAGGAATGTATCTTGGAAGAAATGTGATAATGCATCATAACAGACTTGCTGTTATAGATGTTGAGGGCGGAAAACAGCCGATGAGTGTATCTTGCGACGGTAAAAAATATACAATAATTTATAATGGTGAAATATATAATACCGAAGAATTAAAAAAAGAACTTACCGCCAAAGGTGCTGAGTTTAAAACTAACTCTGACACCGAAGTTGTTCTTTGGTCTTATATAGTCTGGAAAGAAGACTGCACAAATCATTTAAACGGCTTTTTTGCTTTTTGTATCTATGATGAGGACGAAAGAAAACTTTATATGGCAAGAGACCGTTTTGGCGTAAAACCTTTATTTTATGCCTTTTTAGGCTCAACTCTTTTAGTCGCATCTGAAATGAAAGCAATACTTTCTCACCCTATGATAAAACCTAAAGTTGATAAAGCAGGGCTGTGGCAACTTCTTTTTCTGTCGCCCGTAACATTTGATACAAGCACAGTTTTCCGTGATATCTATAAACTCGGTCAGGGTCAGTACGCTGTATTTACATCTGCAGGTATGAAAATAGAAACATACTGGAAACTGGAGGCAAAACCTTTCAACGACTCACGAAAAGAGGCGATATATAACACTAAGGAACTTTTAAAATCGGCGGTAAATAAAGAACTTCGCTCTGATGTCCCGCTTTGCACATTTTTATCAGGCGGACTTGACTCTTCTGCAGTAAGCGCAATCGCTTCAAAAACTTATAGGGAAAACGGTAAGATTTTAGATACATATTCTTTTGAATACGAAGGCAATAAAGAAAACTTTAAAAGCACTGTTTTTCAGCCACAGGGCGATGATGAATTTGCAAAGGAAACAGGCAAATTTCTAGGGACAAATCATACCGTTTTAACTGTATCAACTAAAGATATTACAGACGCACTTTTCTCTGCCGTTGATGCAAGAGATTTTCCGGGCCACGCAGATGTTGATTCATCTCTTATTTGTTTCGGTAAAAAAGTAAAAGAAAAACATACCGTTGCAATGTCGGGCGAGTGCAGTGATGAACTTTGCGGAGGCTATCCGTGGTTTTACAGAGAAGAGATGCTAGAAAGAGATTTCTTCCCCTGGATACACGACCCGTTTATAAGAGTTTCACTTTTTAAAGATGAAAAAGTAATGCCAGAGGACGGCTATAATTATATTTCTCAAGAGTATAAAGAAGACAGAAAGAATTATTCATTCCTTGACACCGACTCGGAGGCAATGAAAAATTCAAGGACGGCAACAAATCTTTCAGTGAGATTTTTTATGTCATCTCTTTTAGAGAGAAAAGACCGTATGGCAATGTCTGCCGGAATTGAGGCAAGAGTACCTTTTGCAGACCATAATTTTGCCCAGTATATGTATAATGTACCGTGGGAGATAAAGTTTGAAAACGGGGTAGAAAAGGCACTGCTCAGAAATGCGATGGAAGATTTTCTGCCAAAAACGATTACCCACCGCAAAAAAAGTCCGTACCCAAAAACTCATAATCCTGAATATGAAAGACTTGTAACAGAACTTCTTATGAAAGAGATGAGAAAAAAAGACAGCCTTTTCAAAGAACTGTGCGACACCGAAAAAATCACACAGATGCTTACCGAGGACTCAGTTACTTGGTTTGGTCAACTTATGGCAAAACCTCAACTTATTGCGTGGCTCGTTCAGTTTGCCTACTGGCTCGAAAAATATAATATTGTTTTAGTGTAACAAAAAATCAGTATCCTCCGGATACTGATTTTTAATTTAAAATTCTTTTTCAACACATTCTCTTATCATATTTACGGTTTCTTCGGTGTTTTCAAGTTCACCCGAATCTATCATAAGAGTTGCACCGTAAATAAGTGAGTGTATAATGTACTCTTTTTTAAGGTGCTCTTTTTCGCTTATCTTATATTCCACACAGCATTTTTTTATAAGAGCCTTTGTAGAATCAGTAATTTTTGTCATAGAGGTTATTCTGTCATCTTTTAAAGAGTCGGTGTTCATCATAAGAATTGTTCTGAAATTAGGATTGGCAATCCAGAATTTTATATATGCAACACAAATTTCAGTAAGTTGTTTTTTTGCGTCGCCGTCAAAAATTTGCTCCACCTGTTTTTGAAGCATAAGCCATTTTGAGTGAATATATAAAACAATTTCAGCAATAAAATCTTCTTTGCTTTTAAAGTGTTTATAGGGGGCAGCGCACGATACATTACACGAAGATGCCACACGTCTTAGCGAAAAGTCAGTTATTCCGTGTTCCTGAATTTCAGTTATTCCTGCTATTATAAGTTTTTGCTTTACTGTTTCAAAACCGTCAAAGTAATCCATTTTTTCAGACCTCTTTTAAAATATAACAAAAGTATAGCATAATTTCTTTTAATAATCAACATAAAAACTATTGACAAATTTTCAAAAAGTGGTATAATACCAATATAAAAGTTAACACTGTTAACTTAATCGGAGGTCTGAAATGGATAAACTTAAAAATGCACGAAACAAAATAAATGAAATCGATAAAAAAATGGCACATCTCTTCTGTGAAAGAATGAATGAGGCAAAAGATGTTGCTTTATATAAAAAGGAACACGGACTTCCTGTTTTTGATGCATTGAGAGAGGAAGAAGTTGTTAAAAACAACTCTCTTTTCATTTCTGACCCTGAAATAAGAGCATATTATATCAATTACATAAAATCAGTTATGGATATTTCAAAAACTTATCAGCACCGTCTTTTAGAGGGGGCGAAAGTTGCCTATAGCGGTGTTGAGGGCGC
>JAZQDA010000109.1:0-4135 GCA_045546535.1 Clostridia bacterium
GAACTATGAATACACCCTTGGCCTTAACGGTCTTGGTGCGTGTGCTACACAGTATGCATCTGAATATATGGACGTAACTGTATACAGAGACGGATTTAAATATGACCTCCATTTTGAAAAAGGCGAAAATGTAGGCGGACTCAAAAAAGAACCTTTCCGCCACCGTCACACAATGACAAAGACAAAGTGGCGTCCCGACCTTGATGTTTTCACCGACATTGACATAAGTGCCGAGTTTTACCACGATGTACTTAAAAAACAGGCTATCGTAAATAAAGGCATACTTCTCCGTTTTAAAAACGAGGTTTCAAAAGGACAGTTTGAAACAACTGAATATAAGTATGAAGAGGGCATAGTCGACTATGTGAACGAAATCGCAAACGGCGAGGCTATGACCGATATAAAATACATCGAGTGCGAACGCAACGGACGCGACAGAGAAGATAAACCCGACTATAAAGTCAAACTTTCTGTGGCCTTTTGTTTTTCTAATAAGGTAAACGCTCTTGAGTACTACCACAATTCAAGTTTCCTTGAACACGGCGGTTCGCCCGATAAGGCGGTAACAAACGCCTTTGTTTATCAGATAGATAAATATATAAAACAGATTGGGAAATACAACAAAAACGAGAGCAAAATAAATTTCAATGATGTAAAAGACTGCCTTGTCTTAGTTTCCAACTCGCTATCTACAATGACGAGTTACGAAAACCAGACTAAAAAGGCAATCAATAATAAGTTCATTCAGGAAGCGATGACAGAATTTCTGCGTCATGAACTTGAAATCTACTTCATTGAAAATAAAGTAGAGGCAGACAAAATCGCCGCACAGGTTCTTGTAAATAAGCGAAGCAGAGAACATGCAGAAAAAGCAAGAATAAACATCGCAAAAAAACTCACAGGCAGTATTGATATCAATAACAGAGTTCAGAAATTTGTAGATTGCCGCAGCAAAGATGTTTCCAAAAGAGAAGTGTATATAGTAGAGGGCGACTCTGCTCTCGGCTCTTGTAAGCAGGGAAGAGATGCCGAATTTCAGGCTATAATGCCGATAAGAGGTAAAATCTTAAACTGCCTGAAAGCAGAATACGATAAAATCTTCAAAAGCGAAATCATCGTCGACCTTATGAGAGTACTCGGCTGCGGTGTTGAAATAAGTTCCAAGCATAACAAAAACCTCTCTCTTTTTGATATGGATAACTTAAGGTGGGATAAAATCATCATCTGTACTGATGCCGACGTTGACGGATTCCAGATACGCACACTCCTGCTTGCGATGATATACCGCCTTGTGCCCACACTCATTGAAGCGGGAAAAGTATTTATAGCAGAATCACCGCTTTTTGAAATAACATCTGGCGGGAAATCGTATTTTGCTTATACCGATAAAGAAAAGTCGGATATAATAAAGAAACTCGACGGCAAAAAATATACAGTTCAGCGTTCAAAAGGTCTTGGTGAAAATGAGCCTGAAATGATGTGGGAAACAACAATGAACCCCGAAACAAGACGCCTTATAAAAGTTAACACCGAAGATGCACTAAAAACTGCCGAAACATTTGAACTTCTGCTCGGCGATAACCTCAGCGGAAGAAAAGACTATATTGCAACAAACGGACATCTTTACCTAGAGATGCTCGACCTTAGTTAAAGGAGGAAACGGGAATGAACCACACAGACATGAAAATAACCGACACCCTGCGTGAAAACTATATGCCCTATGCGATGAGCGTAATTATATCCCGTGCGCTTCCGGAAATTGACGGCTTTAAGCCATCTCACCGAAAACTCCTTTATACTATGTATAAAATGAACCTCATAAAAGGGCAGAAGACGAAATCTGCAAACGTTGTCGGTCAGACGATGAAATTAAACCCTCACGGCGACGGCGCTATCTATGAAACAATGGTGCGTCTTACAAGGGGTAATGAATCGCTTCTTCACCCCTTTGTAGATTCAAAAGGCAACTTTGCAAAGCACTATTCACGCGATATGGCATATGCCGCATCGAGATATACCGAGGTAAAACTCGACGAAATCTGCAACGAGGTTTTTAAAGATATTGACAAAAACACAGTCGATTTTACCGATAACTATGACGGCACATTAAAAGAGCCTACACTTTTGCCCGTTACTTTCCCGAACATCTTAGTAAATCCAAATCAGGGCATAGCGGTAGGTATGGCAAATAACATTTGCAGTTTCAATCTCACAGAAGTTTGCAAAACTACTATTGCCTATCTTAAAAATCCAAAATGCGATATATCAAAAACACTTCTTGCTCCTGACTTTTCAACAGGCGGAGAACTTATCTATGATAAAGAAGAACTTGATAAAATATATAAGACAGGCAGGGGCAGTGTTAAACTTCGCTCACGTTGGCGCCACGATAAGAAAAACAGCGTGATAGAAGTTTTTGAAATCCCCTACACAACTACAGCCGAGGCGATAATTGATAAAATAATCGATCTTATAAAACTCGGCAAAGTAAAAGAAATTACTGATATCCGTGATGAAACCGATAAAAACGGTCTGAAAATCACTCTTGATATCAAAAAAACAACTGATGTTCCAAAACTTATGAGTAAACTTTTCAAAATGACACCGCTCGAGGACACTTTCAGTTGTAACTTTAATATCTTAGTCGGCACCTCGCCAAAGGTAATGGGCGTGTCCGAAATACTTATGCACTGGACCGAGTTCCGCATAAAATGCCTCACAAGAAAAATCAAATATGACATCAACAAACTCACTCATAGGCTCCATCTTTTAGAAGGTCTGAAAAAGATACTTTTAAACATTGATAAAGCCATTAAAATCATAAGAGATACAGAAAAAGACGAAGAAGTTGTACCCAATCTTATGCAAGGCTTTGGCATAGACGAAATTCAGGCAGATTTTATCGCTGATATAAAACTTCGCAATCTCAATAAAGAACATATTTTAAAAAGACTTCAAGATGTTGACGATTTAAACGAAGAACTTGACCGCCTCGATGCAATAGTAAAAGACGAGGGCGAAATCAAAAAAATCATCATCGAAGAACTTAAAGAGATTGCAAAAACTTACGGCAAAGAGAGAAAGACGGAAATAATATATGAAGATACCGCCGAAACCTTTGATGAAAATGACGCAATAGAAGATTATAATCTTCGCATTTTCCTCACACATGACGGATATCTCAAAAAAATCAGCCATGTATCTCTCCGCTCAAGCGGTGCACAGAAACTCAAAGAAGACGACTGGTTCATCTGCGAGTGGGATACTACCAACAAAGCCGACCTTATCCTAATTAGCGATAAGCAAAATGCTTATAAGATAAAAATTCACGAAATTGAAGACTGCAAGGCAAGTGAACTCGGCCACTTTATTGCAAATATAGCAGAGATAGAACCCGATGAAAAAATCCTCTATGCATTCCCCACGCTTGATTATTCGGGAGATATTCTCTTTGTATTTGAAAACGGTAAGGGTGCAAAGGTTTCTGTAAAATGCTATGAAACAAAGACAAACAGAAAGAAACTTGTAAATGCATATTACGGAAAGTCGAAACTTGTCGGTGCAAGACTTCTTATTCAGGACGAAGATATAGTAATCTACAGTTCGCTTGATAAAGTCGTGGTATTTAATACATCTCTAATGCAGACTAAAACAACCCGTGATACGATGGGCGTTGCTCTTATGAATATGAAAAAGAAAAGCACACTTGCAAAAGTCGAATACTTAAAAGATGTTTCTTTTTCAGACCCATCTTATTACACCGCCCGTAACCTTCCTGCTTCTGGCTACTACCTTAAAGACGAAGACAGGGAAGAAAAACAATTAAGTCTTTTTTAAACCGAAAAATCCGCATTCGTTCTGAACGCGGATTTTTTTCTTTCATTATATACAGGCTTAATAATAAATATGGGCATAAATGTTAATAAAACGTTTAAAAGCGGATAAAATAAGCATTATAATTGGTTAAAATTACACAAAATCGAAAAAAACCTTGACAACAAAAAATCTATGATATATAATTTGGGAGTATGCGGTTATAGGGATATTTATGCCCGTTTTTAAAAGCATACCATACTATATACAGGAGGTGAACGAATTTGCCAACCTTTAACCAGTTAGTAAGAAAGGGCAGAGA
>JAZQDA010000110.1:0-13802 GCA_045546535.1 Clostridia bacterium
AGAAAAAACAACTTAATTTTACTACAATTAGTACAGATTACCAAAAATTTCCTGTAAAACTTTGTCAAAACCCCTTGACAAACACCCCAAAATATGCTATAATATAACAGAAGAAGTAAAGGGGGTAAATCTATGGCAAAAAAAATTCTCACAATAGACACGGCTTTTCTTCTCGCAGGTACAACCTATGGAATAACAAATATTCAATCAATTCTTGGAATTGTAGTTCTTTCACTTCAAGTCTTATGGTTACTCACAAAAATAATCGTTAAAATAGTACGTTATATTAAGTCAGGAAAAGACCTTACCGTACTTGACGATGAAGTAAATGATGTGATAAACCTTATTGACCAACACGCAAAAAAGGAAGAGAAAGACAATGAGCGATAATATCACTTCAAGAAATGATTGGGTATTCGGAAAAATAGGTGATATATTCGAGAATAAAAACCTGTGTTTACGCTCCATTATTTCTCGTATGCTTGAAAAGACAATAAAGATTTTCAAGTATGACGGACTTCCCGAAACAATTAAGGCGAAAGACCTTGAAACTCAGTTGCAAGTGGGCGGTTTTGCTATTTGGAAAGAAGTAGACGGAAATCTTTATACATTTCACGGCGGATTGGGTGGGCAACCTAACCCATATTATCTTCCCACAATAGCAGTGGTGGCAAACCCCGCATTGAAGTATAACGCTTCCTTAAAAATAGATGAGGAATGTGTGGTAATGCTTAATGATTATTACTATGAGGGTTTAATGCCGTTATTTAATCGCTATGGCAACTTGCTTATGGAAGCAGAACTTTCATTGAGAAATGCAATATTTAACGCTCGCGTTCCTGCGTTAATACAGGCAGACAACGATGATACATATGCTTCGGCGGTAGAGTTCTTTAAGGAAATACGAAAAGGCAATTTCGGTATTATAGCTACCAAAGAATTTTTCGAGGGTATTTCGTCAACAGAGTTTTATAAGGAAGCCTACATAAAAGACCTCATAGAAGCCATTCAATATATTAAAGGCTCTTGGTATAATGAAATTGGTTTAAATGCGGCTTTTAATATGAAACGAGAAGCAATCAATGAAGCAGAAGCAACGCTTAACGAGGATATTCTTTATCCCACAATAGACCTTATGTTAGAGTGCAGACAAAAGGGACTTGATAGAGTAAACGCTATGTATGGAACAAATATAACGGTTTCTCTTGATAGTGTTTGGGAAAAGAATGTTATCAAAGATGAACTTCAACTCGATATGCAAGAAGCGGAAATAGAAGCGACAGAAAAGGAAGGTGAAGCAGATGAAAATGTTGGAAACGCTGACGACAACGGAGAAGATAAATCTTCTTAACGGTCAAGCGGTAGGTTTTTTCCCGTATCTTCTGTTAGATACTGACGCATTTTATTCCGAATTGTATCAGATTTGTCTTGGTTATTATTCGCAGAGAAGTGGAGAAAAATCTATTTCTCATATGTATGAGAGATTTATCAAACTTGTCAACGATAATCCTCAAACTATTACTGTGTCGGCAGAGGAATTGTTGGGTAAATATATACGCTCAAAATATATTCACAAGTGGGGTTTGGAATATAATTTGCTCCTCAATTCCTCTTATGACCCGCTCGATGAGTATACAGAAACGAAAGAGGAAACAATAGACAGAACGAATGAAACAACTTATGGAAATACAGTTGCGACATCGGGAACAGATACAGATACGCTCGAATACGATACCGAAGTTGAAGATACAGGAGAAACAGGAACGAAAGAAGTTGTAGACAGAGCCGATAATCATAAAAACGATATTTATGGATTTAACTCTGTTACCGCCGTAGGCGATAATAAGAGTGAAGCAACTTCAAAAATTACGACAACAGGAAATGCACAAGATAATACAAATCACAATGTTTCGGACAAAACAGGTACAGAGGAACGCACAATAGTACACGGTAAGTCCGAAGCAAAGACAGGCACTGACACCGAAGATATTGACGGAACAGTTACAACAGAACTTTCGGGCAGAAAAGCCTCACCGTCGGAACTCATAAGTAAAGAACTTGATTTCCGAAGCAAAAATATTTTTTACGATATTGTTTATAAAGACATAGACAGTATTGCAACACTTCAAATTTATATTTAAGGGGGTATGTTAAATGCTTAAATGCAAAGGTGGTTATATCCTTGTCGATTGTGGCGGCATTGATTTAACCAAAGGTGAAACTCCGCAGACAATATCGGGATTGTTTGCAAGAGTATCCGAAGCAATATCGGGCGGAAAGCCTGTGATAGCCACAAATTGTAAATGGGGTACACTTGATGTAACTCCTATAAATGTATTTGCAATAAAATTTGATGATGATACTATTATAGTAACATCTTCTACTTTGCAGGTATATATAACGAGTGAAGATGTTGTAACCATAGTAAATATGGTAGGGGGTGAATAATAATGCAGATTAACCAGATTTATGAATTTGTAAACGGTGCTACCGAAGAAGCGCTCGGACAGGCAGGTCTTGTGCAGGAAGATTTGTCAAATATAGTATCGGTAGGCACGGCGATTTTTAACGCAAACGCAATGGACAAGTATGTGAAAGCACTTGTCAACAGAATAGGTAAAACTATTTTCGTAAATAGAGTATATGAGGGCTCCGCACCGTCTGTTCTTATGGATGGATGGGAATACGGAAGTGTATTGCAGAAAGTATGTGCAGGACTTCCCAATGCAACTGTAAACGAAACTTGGGAACTCGTAGACGGACAGTCTTATGACCCTCATGTATTTCATAAGCCCAAGGGTGTTACTGCAAAGTATTACAACGAATATGTAACCTTTGAAGTTGATATGTCCTTTACCGAAGATCAACTTAAAATGTCTTTCAATTCGGCGACCGAACTCAACGGCTTCATTTCAATGCTTTATACGCAGGTAGACAATACAATGACTGTAAAGATAGACGAACTTGTAAGACGCACGATAAACAATATGATTATAGAAACGATTTATGCTGACTACGCAGGTGCTTCTCTTTCCTCGAAGTCGGGTGTAAAAGCAATAAATCTCCTTTATCTCTATAACACATATGCAAATTCGGGTGCAGACCTTACCGCAGATACGGCTCTTTCATCTCCCGAATTTATACGCTATGCGGCATATATGATTAAACTCACGAATGACCGTATGCATACAATGTCAACGCTTTATAATATCGGCGGTCAACCGAGATTTACTCCGAGCGACCTTAAACACATTGTTATGCTTTCGGATTTCGCAAGCGCGGCAGATGTTTATTTGCAGTCTTCCACGTTCCATAATGAACTCACAAAACTTCCGACGACCGAACTCGTGCCTTATTGGCAGGGAACAGGAACAAGTTGGGGATTTGGAGATGTTTCAAAAGTCAACGCTTCTTCAAGTGAGGGTCACACCGTAAACACAAGCGGTATTCTTGCAGTTATGTTTGATAGGTGGGCGCTTGGTGTTGCAAATGTAAAACGCAATGTTACATCACAATGGACACCGAACGCAGAATTCTTTACAAACTTCTACAAATACAAAGCAGGTTATTTCAACGATTTTAACGAAAACTTTGTAGTTTTCTTCATTGCTTAAACATAGTGGATTTTATATAAATTGGGGTGGGGTTAATTCCTCACCTCTTTTGGAAAGGAGAGTATATGAATTATACAATAGAAGAAATATATCAAAATATAGAAGTCAGCGAAAGAAGATTTATTATTCACCCCGATACAGGTTTTAGTCTTCCCGATACAATTACGGCAACAAACTGCACATATACATATGATAGCGAAACAGGGGAAGTTATAATTACAGAAGCAACAGGAGATATTGTTATTACTGCAAATATGGTAGGAGATACATTTAACATTGCATACAATCTTACCAATGTAAGTGGGGTTGGAACACTTCCAACAACTGTAACTTACGGCTCTCAAATCACAATAACGTTTGAAGCAGATAGTGGTTACAGAATGCCCTCAACTGTAAATGTAAGTGGTTGTTCATATAGTTGGCAACAGAGCAGTGGTCAATATTGGGAATTGTCGCTCTTGGAATTTACAGGAAATGTTACAATAACAATCGAGGGAATAAGGGCTTATACAATAACAAAAACGGCGTCGCATGCACTTATTCAAGGTGCAGATACTATTGATGCAGGCGATTATTCTTTGTATAATATAGTTCCCGATAATGGTTACTATTTACCCGATACAATGTTTGTAAACGGATTTACCGTAGGAAGCACAACAGTTGATTTGGGAAATTCAAAAGCAAGATACGAAAAGCAAGACGATGAATGGGCAATTTTGTATTTGTCCGATGTAAATGAAAATATAACTTGTTCAATAGGCGCTATTGCATATTATACAATTACAACAACAATTACAAATGCCACTCTTAATAGTGTTTATATCGGGGGAGTTCTTACTACTCCGCCATATAAGATAAAACACGGACGTTCCGTTATGCTCAATCTTACAGCGAATACAGGTTATGAATGGGTAAGTGGAAATTATAGTTGTATGATGGGCGGAAGTTCAGCAGGGCAATTTACTGTAAATGGTTCTTCTCTACAATGTTATATTCAAACTGTTACAGGAAATATTACATTGATGGCTACGGCTACATCTACGGTTTACTCTTACACACTTGCGAATACGTTGTCAAATATTTCTGTCGATGGTGTTGAAGTAAATGATGTTTCTGTTGGCTCTATTCCGTCAACTGTTTTGTCAACCGATGTTGTCGAAATGATATTTACTTGTGTAAGCGGTTATGAAATACCATCGTCAATTACCGTGAATGGTGTTACTGTTGGGGTTGGTTTAGGTGATGTTTCTGCAAATGGTTGTACTGCAAATTATATGGCTTTTCAATCTACCACAAACCGTTGCTTTATCGTTTTAAAGAATTTCACGGCAAATACAAGTTTCTCGGTTACGGCACAATCTACACCTGTCGGATATGTTATCCCTGCGGGTACATATTATGGGAAAAATAACCCAACGTTTCCGCTTGATGGAGTATATATATCATGCACATTTGTTATTTCTAATACACAATATTCGGATATTGATTTTAATCCTTATGAGTCTTCAATAACATATATGTCTTTTCGAGATATGTCCGTCGCTTTTCAAAATGGCTCATGGGTCAATAATCTCCGCACAATAACCGTAACATCTAATACAACCGTAACGCAGACTCAATACGAAGCGTTCTTTAATTGCTACGACCGCGTTATAACCGATTTAACCGGGACGGTATGGCAGTTTAATTCTGTTTGTAATTATATTGGTGACGGTACAGTTAATCACGAGTTTTTAATTAACTATACCTCGGACTATTTTGAAGATGAATTAGAAGCAACGGTTATAAGATGTCCTTACGTGGCTTCTTTTATGGCGTCAGTTATGTTTGAAGGCGGAGTTTTTTATCTAAAAATCACAGACAGCATATATACATTTTGGGAATTGACAGATGGCGAGGGTTGGTACAAGGAAGATAATGTAGGTACGTTAATAAAACAATCAACACCGCCTACAATCGAAATCACAGGCGGCACAGATGCCACAAACGCAACCCTCATTTCGTGGTTACAAGCAAACGCAACGCAAATGCCTACTGCTACACAAATTATCCAACCTACAGACCCGCTTCCCGACCCTAACGACGAAAATGCCCCCTGAGGGTTAAAAGGAGTAAACATATGGAAATACAACTTAGAATATTAAATGGCTCTGTTGTAGATTATCGAGAAACAATACAGGGCGAAAGCGGAGCAATACTTCCGCAATCTATAACCGTAAGCGGAGCATATCTTATGTCTTACAGTAGTGAAACAGGAGAGTTCTCTCTTGCAAATCTCACATCGTCTGTAACAATAACGGCTTCTGCGACTGCGGATTTTACAATAACAAAAAATGCGACCCATTGCACCGCAACAGGCAACAGTTTTATAAATGTAGGTGAAACGGCAACAGTAACATTTACGGCAGATAGTGGATATACACTCCCGAAAAATATTACTGTTACAGGAGCAGATTATACATACGATTATGATACAGGAGTAGTTACCTTGTCTAACCCTGTTTCAAATGTAGTAATTACCGTTATAGCAACATCACTCATGTCAATGGTGCTTTATCAAAATACATCGGAACAGATTAGAATAGGTAAAACACTTACCGAAGTTGGAACACTTGTGGGAGCATTAAGAAATGAATGCCCTATATCAAGTCCTGTTATAATTGTAGAACAAGAAACGCTCCCCTCATTCAACTATGCTTACATTTCAATCTTCCAAAGATATTATTTCGTAACAGAAATAAAAAGTGTGAGAATGGGATTATGGGAAATATACTTTGATTGTGATGTGCTTGAAACATACAGAGATGGAATACTTGCTCTGTCTTGTTTAGTATCAAGAAGTCAATCGGATTATAATACCAAAATACCCGATAATAGAAGAATACAAAAAACAAGCACAACTGTTGAAATAATAAATGGAACAATACCAAGTACAATTCCTCTTTGGTACAATCCGCAAGTTATGGACGTTACAACGGAAGGAAATGGGACAATATTTACTCCATATAAATTGCGTTATATCTTAACAGTTGCAAGCGAAAGTGCCGCAGGTACTACTATTACTCCACCTAATGGAAGTGTTCCTTTATGGACAACATTCCAATCCAATTATAAATATGCCTTAAATGAAACATTTGTTTTTGATTTCTTTAAGCAGATATTAGGAATAACGCCAGCAACACTTAGTTTTCTTCTTACAGGTGACCTATCTAATGCAATCATTTCACTAAAAGCATATCCTTTTAACTTTTATGCTCTTAATGGAAACACTTGGGGTAGATGGAGCAATGATATAAAAATAGGTAGTGTGAATATGAATATGCCAACTCCTGTACCTGTTTTTGATGAATTTGCAACCGAGAAAAATGAAATAGAAATGTTAAGATTTTATATAAATCCTGCTAATTTTGATTGGATTGATTATGAAGCAACCTATTCATTTTACTTGCCTTTTTATGGTTTTGTTAATATCCCAATAGATGAAATTGTATCAAAATTTATGTCTATAAGATATGTGATTGATTTTAATACAGGTATGTGTCTTGCAAAAATAGGACACTCAACAAATCAATCATATGATGATTTTACCGAACTATTTAGATATAATTTTAATATTGGAATTGATATTCCAATTTCTGCTTCAAATTCTCACGAAGTATTAAGGGGTATACTTCAAGCAGGTTCATTGTTAATCGGTGCGGCAACATTTGGTGTTTCAACTGCTTTGGCTATGCCCGAAGTTGCGGCGGCAAGTGGAGCGCCTATGCTTACAGAGGGTTCTCAATTAGCAACACTTGCCCAACCTACAAATGCTTCGTTCTTTGATTATCAAAGTGGTTATATCCCAACTCCCGAAGTTATACAAAAACCTTATGGTTATATAAGAAAAAGAGATGTTGCAAACAATTTGGCGCATACTTCCGAAAAAATGGTTAGGCACATTTATCGCGGTAATAATGGTGGTAATCCTGCATACGATATTCGTTCATCTACCAGACCTTTTATCGTAAAAATGAAGCCCGATTATATAGAAGATACGCACTTTGTAGAGCAGAATGGTTATCCTTGCTATATAACTAAAACATTGAGTTCACTTTACGGATACACCGAATGCGCAAATGTAAAGGTTAAAGGTAACGGTTTTGCCACGGCAACTCAACCCGAATGTGCAGAGATAAAACGACTTCTTGAAAGCGGTGTTATTTTGCCACAATCAACATAAAAGAAAGAGGGTTAATCCCCTCTTTTCTTTTTGAATATTTCTTTTAGCAATTTTGCTGTAAATAGATTGACAAATTTTATTTTATCATTGTTATTCATAAACATTAAATTATATGCTAAATATTCTTTAAAATCCGATGTGCTATACATAATTTCATCTCCTGCAACATTGTTTGCAAGCACTTCTAAAAACTTATCCCAATTCATCCTAAATCCTCACTTCCGCACCATTTCAAATAGTTATTAAATACTTCTCCAACTTCATTGTCTTGATAGAACACTTTGCGTTTCTTTATCAATTCTACAATGAACTTTTCTACTTTACTAAATGGCTTCATTATATCAATTCTATAATTTCTTCTATAATCCGTCTTTTGTTGATATACTAATTGTGTGTTATCTTCTCTTATCGGTGTAGTTTTACGATGAAAATATATAAAAATTGTGTTGTCTACACTTATAACATTTCCTTGTAGCATCTCACCGTCGAAAATAAGATAGAAGAAATAAAGCACATCTTTTGGTAAATACTTGTGTGGTAAATGTGGATATATATCTATCTCCCAACCGCCATTTGTTATCATTTGCAATTTAGGGTTATTGAAAGCAAAATACATATTACTTTCCTTTTTCTTTGATGGAAAGTCACTATATTCTACTGCCACCCGAAGTTTTGTATCCCCATATGTATATAAATCTATACTACCACGCTTCTGTTGTTTTACGCCTGTAAGACCCATTTCTTTGAAGTATGGACAGTATTTGTTTATCGTGTTTCCACACATAAATATCGTTACATCTGTGCGCAAACGAATAATGGTTGATAGCAAGTTTTGATATTTGACAAATTCATCGGGAAGATAATATGACCTTGTAATGAATTCATCAAATAAAACAGTTTTAACATTTGGATATGATGTAGATTTATAATGTTCTTCGCAGTTTATCGCAAATCCTAATGCAAAAGGTTCTGCCGCTTGTGCTTTTTTCTCACCTTTGCTATCGTATTGACACAAATACCACCTTTGAGAGAAGTAATAAATAGAATTATATTTCCCTTTTGTCCATTCTTCCACCCAACCTAATGCTACTATTCCCTCGAACATCTGTTGTCCATTTTTACCTTTATAGTCTTCGTCCCAACGGCGAATAATTGCTATTTGGTCTTCATATCCACTTTGTATGTGATTTTTCAATCCGTATGCGAGTACCGATGTTGTCTTACCATTGGAGCGTTCTCCATATATAATATTATACTGTGCGTGTTGCTCCAATATCTTATCTAATGTATAATATTTTATGCCCATTTTATCTCTCCTTAAAATAATCTCTTGCTAAACTATTTTTATCTTTATACCATTTGTTAAGGATATTATTTCCATATCTCCAAAATGATACTACGGCTTTACCGCAATTACATTGATATACTTTATCAAAATTTCTATTCTCATTATCGTATTTATGAGTAAATGCCCATTTCATAAATTTTCCACATCTTTTACATCTCATATTATAAACCCCTTATTTTATATTTTATAATTGTTCTTTTTCCATTATTCTCATCTTGCCATATTGCTCTATATCTTTGATGAAATCTAATTTCTTCTATACAAGAAATTTCACATTTTTCACAATACCAATATCTATCTTCACAACCTTCAAACGATTTATCTTTATCATCTAAAATCATTTCATTTTTACATTTATAACATTTCATATAATATGTCCCCCCTTTATTCCCATCAATAATTTCTTAAATTCTCCTGTAATGCTCATTGTATAATCTGTATTTTCCATGTGAACTCCACTTAATTCTTTGTAGTAATATTTATTACCCATATAGTCAATAATATCACCGTTAATTGGTGTATCAATATAAGTATGGCACAATTTCCCACTTCCGTTAGCGTCTATCATCTCCCCATTTTCTTTTATTTCGTAATGTGCAGGAAAATATAAATCTTCTTCAAAATGCTTAAATATTTCGTCATTTGTTTTATACTTTTCTCGCAAATATTTTGCTCCTGCATTTTTACTGACACCTGCCACGGTTATTGAAATATCTCCGTGTTTTTCTGTGATATATCTTTTTGCCCCGAGTGTTTTAAATCTGTCATATTTACCCTCATAATCCCACACACCTAATGGCTTCGGAATACCTTTACTTGTAAACGGTGTTGCTCGTTCCAAAGGTATATCATAATGGGCAAAACATTTTCCGATTTTTTCATTTATTCTTTTATTATAATTTTCAATATATTCTTTGTGATTTTCAATGTTAATTACTTTAATACTATCTGTGTCGGAATATATATAATCATTTTTGAACTCAAATATTCCATCAAATAAGTTTCGCCTTGCGTATGCAGTTACCCACACACCCCAAGCGTAATATAATACTCTTTGTTTGTTGTTATTATAGGCTTCTATCAATTCTTCAATATTACCTTTTTGCTCTGTCCATTCATTATTACTATAAATAATCTCATCACGGCAAGGGTCTGTTACGCACATTCCATATGTTGAATTTAGCATATTTTTTGATACCATATATTCAACTTCTTTGCCTTCTACATTTTTTAATTGTGTTTTCTTTTCAAATAATTCAAGTATCGCTAATACGAAATCTTTTGGAAGATAATCTTTATAAAAACAGTTCATATTGTGTATTGCTATTTTATCCCATTTATACATATTTGAGATGATAATAAAATCCTGTTCTGTCAATGTCATCAATATATAATCTGCTTCAATTAGTCTTCCATTGTTAGATATGTAATGTTCCATTTCAATACATCTTGAAGTTGATATGTAATTTTCATATTCGCAAGTAGATTGTATATTCCAAAATTCACATTCAAACATACAAGCAAAAGAACAAATACATTCATAAAAGTCTTCATCGTTTTCAATATGTGGGTTAAATGGCTTACTCATTGGGTATCTCTCCGAAAGCATAACAGCAGGGTAAGAAGATGAAAAATCAAAACTATGAACATCACTTATTGTTTGGTCTACATAGTTCACATTTGCGTGAGTAAAACCGCCTGTAAATGCTCTTTTTAATTGTTGATATGTAGAGGGTGTTAATGTTAGATTTTTTATCAACTTTGTGTAACCCCACCTGTCATCACCTTTTAAGCATTTTTCTTGGCATAATTTTCTTACATATCCCGTTTTAGTCAATGGGATTTTTGTGATATTACCTAAACGCTCTATTTCTTCTTCGATATGTGCCATTACTACCAAACCATCATTGAGAATATATCCCCATTCTTTATCTGTCAATGGTGTCTTGCTATGCCGTATCAATGAATAATCCAAATCACCTACTTTTTTATTTACTTTATACTTTAAAAGATTTTCACCTAATTTTTCCAATGAATAACCCGAAAGTAAATAGCTACATCTAAATTCAATTCCTTGCTTTGTTAATGCGTAAATTGGCTTTCGAGTATCAAGGGAAAATACGCGCTCCCATTCAAAGTAATTCTTAAACCATTGAAATTCGTAGGACAAATTGTGTATATAGATGATAAACCTTTTTTCTAAACTTATATTATAAAACTTAATCAATTCATCTAAAACATTGAAAAACTCTTGCCACGTTCTTCCTCTTATACAAGTACCGTTAATTCCGAATACCCAAGCATACATTGTGCATTGCTTTTTATCATCTTGGTAAAACGAAGTTGCTTCTATGTCAAACACGGAAGCAACATTCGCCACCTTGCCTTTTTTGCCTGCTCTAATAAACTGTATATCGTCTTTAAGTATTTCGGAAATATCTTCTGCGAAGCCTGTCGAGTTTAGATGAAAATTCGGTTTGTAAGTTTTCATCTGTGTATCGCTCCTCTACTTCCAATTTTCTAACAGTTTTATTGAACATTGAATAAATGTCATTTATCACATCTATTGCATTTATTCCTGCGACCTGTGTTTCCGATATTAAGTCGATTATTTCATACTTAAATCTTTCAAACAAATTGGTTTCTTCTGCCAATTTTTCATAAGCCGCCCACATCATAGTTTCTGCTTCTTTTCCGCCGTATTGCCTTACACGTTCAATAGCGGGGTCAAGAATGTTCTGTGCATTTTCTGCACCTTTAATTGTTGATGTTCTCAAATTTGAGATATATTTAACATCTCTATAAAGAGTTTTTATTTTAGATAAATCTCTCATTCTAAGAACATCTTTCGGCAACTTCTTTTCGAGTTCTTTGAATTTATTTACTGCAAATTGAGAAGCGCCGTCCTGACGCTCCTCAATCTGTTGTAATCTTTTACGCAAATCCTCGATTGTTATTTTGAGTTCCCGTTTTAACTCTTTAATATCATCGGAAGATGCTTTCATATTTAATCTCCGAATACAGAAGCCATTGCTTCGCGGTTTCTTTCCGAAAGTTCTTCATCGGACAGTTTGCGAAGATTTGTGAATTTTCTTACCCACAACGTTTCATTATCTATTTTAACTTCTCCCTTATTATCTATATAGGGTTTTCCATGTTCAAGGGATAAATCATCGTATGAAACAGTTAGTTCATAAAGTCCTCTTTCAGCAGGCGGATTTTTTATATCCTGTGTGAATTTAACTTTATACCACACACCATTGATTTGTGCAGATGATGCATAAAATTTTTTCTTGTCCTTTTTAATTTCCTTTGTGTAAAGTGTGATTGTTTCAGTTTTGTTTTCCATTTAATTTTAATCTCCTTAATTTAATTAGTAGTATTTGCGTTCTTCGCATAATTTAATTATCTCGTTAATAGTTCCGAGTTTTGCCTTTAATCGAATTATCTCGGCTTCATCGCCTAAATTCGGCTCTATTTCAAGATTTTCCATTGCTTCAATTATCGCCGATTGAAGCTCGGTTTTTGTGTCGTGCAAATACGAACGTAATGTTTGTTTTCTTATTGGCATTTTGTTCTCCTTTGGAAGAGAGTGGGGCTTACTCCCCATCCTTTTCCGTCGTTGCATACTTGAAGAATATTTCGTCATCAAGATGATAGGTTTGCTCAAAAGGTTCGGTGTAAATTACGGTCTTTGTTCCGTAAGTTTTCGTAAATCTTTTAAGTGCTTTTGCGGGGTCTGCTTCTGCCACCTTTGCCACTGCTTCTGCGAAAATGGGTTTTCCGTTTTCATAGCCTACAATGTCGATGTAGTGAACTTCTGTACCTTTTACTGTTCTTTGCATAATTTTCTCCTGCGTTTACTGTCCGCCGACTGAATTTTTATTTTACCCTGTTTCGGGTTGGGGTGGGACTTAAAGCGCCCACTATACTTTTTTATACTTGCGATATTTGGAAAAGATGAATTCGGGTAAGTCTACGCCCATTATTTCAAATATGTCTTCTTCGAGTTCTATCATTTTTTGAAGATATAAAAGATTTGTCAAACATGGGTCTTCGACGTAAACATCGTTAAGGCGGTAACGCTCGTTACACACACGATTAAGAAGTTCAACGGTTCTTTTGTCAAGTTTGAGTTCTTTCGATTTTTTCATTTGGTTTATCTCCTGTTCTTAATCATCAAAGTTGCGGTAATTGTTTGCGATAAATTCCTCGTAGGAAATTCCTGCGGATTTATACATTTTTTCTTCAACTTCTTCCAACGCAAGATATATCGTAAATTCGATTATGCGTTCTTTCGTGGTAAGTTTTTCATCATCGTATATCATGCCTTTGCGGTATCTTGCGTTTGAAATGATGTTAAGCAAATTGATTGTTGTTTCGGATAATTTTTTCATTTAGTTTTCCCCTTTTCTACGGTTTTAAGGTTTTCCGCTTCCCTTTTCTGTATCTATTATATCATTTTTTTATTAGTTTGTCAATAGTTTTTTGAAAAAATTTTGAAAATTTTTGAAAAATATTTGACAAATTCCAAAAATTGACAATGTATATTTTGTGAATAATGTATAAAAAATGTATATACAATTTTTACCAATTTTGGATTTAATTAGGTTTTGAT
>JAZQDA010000111.1:0-10250 GCA_045546535.1 Clostridia bacterium
ATAATATTATGTATATAATATAATTAGTAAAATTGGCTTTGCTTTTAATTATTTTCTGTTAATTTTCCGGAAAAAGACAAACTATATTATAAATATATTTTTTGTAGGATGTGCTATATTATGAATTATGAAGCAGATAAAAAAAGATATGATGTTATGCAGTATAATAAATGCGGAGAAAGCGGATTGAAACTTCCCGCACTGTCTCTCGGTCTGTGGCATAATTTTGGATTCAGTGGTGATTTCGATAATATTCGAAAAATGTGTTTTACCGCATTTGATAACGGTATAACACACTTTGATATAGCCAACAACTACGGCGTACCTGCAGGAAGTGCTGAAACCAATTTCGGGAAAATAATTAACGGTGAGTTAAAGAGTTACCGTGATGAAATAATCGTAAGTACAAAAGCGGGATATCATATGTGGGAAGGACCGTATGGAGATTACGGCAGTAAAAAATCGCTTGTTTCAAGCCTTGACCAGAGTCTTAAAAGACTTGGTCTTGATTATGTAGATATTTTTTATCATCACAGAATGGATAAAGACACTCCGCTTTATGAAACAATGTGGGCAATGGATCAGATTGTAAAAAGCGGGAAAGCCCTCTATGTCGGTCTTTCGAATTATGACGGCGAGACTATGAAACAGGCATCAGATATACTTAATGAACTTCATTGCCCGTTTGTTATAAATCAGAACAGATATTCAATCTTTGATAGAAATGTAGAGAAAAACGGTATTTTAGAAGAGTGCCTAAAAGAGAAAAAAGGTATGATTGTTTTTAGTCCTCTTGCCCAGGGTCTTCTCACAGAACGATATCTTAACGGAATTCCATCAGATAGCAGAATAAAAACAGATGGAAGATTTTTAACTGAAAAATCACTTAACGATTCTCTTTTGGCAAAAGTCACAAAACTTAACTCAATCGCGTCAGGGCGCGGTCAAACACTTGCGCAAATGGCACTTTCCTGGGTATATTCACGCGAAAGTGTAACAAGTATTCTGATAGGTGCCTCCAAACCACAGCAGATACTTGAAAACATTAAAATGCTTGATAATTCAAAATTTACCAAAGAAGAACTTGATTTAATTGATTCTATTGCTTTGGGTGAATAAAACATTATAAACTCACTCTCACAAAGGGGAAAACTATGCTGAAAAGATTTGTCAAATACTATAAACCACATAAAAAAATGCTTTTCCTTGATATGTTGGCATCGCTCCTGATATCTCTTATAGGTATGGTGTATCCGGTTGTAACCAATAAGATGCTCAACATTTATATTTCTCAAAAACTCTACACTAAGATAATTTTTTGGGGAGTAAGTGTTTTAGTATTATATCTTGTAAGAATGTATTTAAGATATTTTGTTCAGTTTTACGGGCATATTGTCGGTGTTAAGATGCAATCGCAGATGCGAGTGGATTTGTTCAAGCATCTTCAGAAACTTCCCTTTAAATTTTATGATAACAACGAAACTGGTAAAATAATGACCCGTATCACGAGTGATTTATTTGAAGTATGCGAACTTGCGCATCACGGCCCCGAAAATCTTTTAATCAGTGCGGTGATGATACTTCTTTCGTTCTTCTATCTTCTTACAATCAATTCATTTTTGACAGTTATAATATTTATATGTGTCCCAATTCTTATAGTAGTAGCAGCAAAATTTCGTAAAGCAATGAAACAGGCTTTTTCCGACAGGAGAAAGAGTAATGCAGTAATAAATGCATCAGTTGAAAGCAGTATTTCAGGCATTAGAGTAACAAAAGCATACACAAACTCATCAACAGAAATTAAAAAGTTTGAAGAAGGGGACAAGCAGTTTGTTGATTCTTCAAACAGTGCATATAACGCTATGGCAAAATTCCATGCTTCAACAGGATTTATAACTGACATTTTCAATGTGTTTATTTTAATCGCAGGCGGACTGTTTTTGTATTCGGGAAAAATTTCATTCGGCGACTATTCCACATTTATAGTATCTGTAAACCTGTTCATTAACCCTGTAAACACACTTATTGGTTTCATGGAGCAATACCAGAATGGTGTGAGCGGATTTAAACGGTTCGTTGAAATAATGGACGAAGAGATCGAAAAAGATTTGCCTGATGCAAAGGTTTTAGAAAATGTTGAAGGAATAATTGAGTTTAAAAATGTATCTTATTCATATGAGAGTTCAAATGAGGTACTAAACAATATAAATTTAAAAATAGAAAAGGGCAAAAAAATTGCACTTGTAGGACCGTCGGGTGGGGGAAAAACTACTCTTTGCCACCTTCTGCCAAGATTCTATGATTTGAGCGAAAATTCAGGCTCAATTCAGATTGACGGAAATGACATTAAAACTCTCACACTGGAATCATTACGCAAAAATATAGGTATAGTTCAACAAGATGTGTTTCTTTTTGCAGGAAGTATAAAAGATAATATTTTATACGGAAGTCCCGATGCAACAGATGAGGAAATAATCAGTGCAGCAAAAAGAGCGAATATTCACGATTATATTGTAACGCTGCCAAACGGCTATGATACCCAGATAGGTGAGAGGGGAGTTAAACTTTCAGGCGGTCAAAAACAGCGACTCTCTATAGCAAGAATGTTTTTGAAAGACCCCGCAATTTTAATTCTTGATGAAGCAACCAGCGCACTTGATAACACAACGGAAGTCTATATCCAGAAATCTCTTGATGAACTGTGCAAAGGGCGAACAACTTTGGTTGTTGCTCACAGACTTTCAACTGTCAAAAATGCTGATGAAATTGTAGTTGTGATTGACGGAAAAATAGAAGAACGGGGCAATCATGAAGAACTTATAGAGAAAAACGGAACCTACAAAAATCTCTATTCTCTTCAGTTCAGAGAATAATAACTTTTAATATATCCAAGGGGTGTGAAAAATGGCAATCCAGTTTGTATACGGACGTTCGCACAGCGGGAAAACCAAATATGTTTTGGAAAAAGCACAGGCTCTTCACAAAGAGAATAAGCCTTTGGTTTTTGTTGTGCCTGAACAATATACTCACACCTGCGAAAAAAGACTTATTTCATATCTTGGATATATAGATACTCAGAAAGCAGATGTAGTTTCGTTTGATAAAATGTGTAAAAAAATAAACAGCAATTACCCTAATAATAAGAGACATCTTGGCAATATAGGAAAAAGCCTTATACTTTCTAAAATCTTATCTGAAATACAACTCTCATACTATTCAAACGCTTCCAAAGAACCTGGATTTGTTGAAGTTTGCAACTCACAGATTTCAGAACTGAAAAAATATATGATAAGTTCTGAAGACCTTTTGACTGCTTCTGAAAAAGTTGACAACAAATCGCTTTCTTTGAAACTTAAAGATATTTCAAAGGTTTATTCGTCATATCAGAAATACCTTGAAAATAATTTTCAAGATGCCGAGGACGATATAGACACTCTCGCATACAATCTTGAAAATAATAATCTGTTTAAAGGTTATACTTTCTTTTTTGATGAATTTTCCTCATTTACACCTCAGGAAAGAAATATTATTTCAATAATTTCATCACTTGCTGACAATGTTTATGTAACATTTTGTACCGATGCAAACAAATGCAGAAATTCAGTTTTCAAAGTAACTGAGGAAACTTCAAAACTTCTTTTAAAAGACTGTGAAAAACGCGGTGTAATGCATAAAGAAAGTGTTATTCTTGGTTCATCATTTTATGATAGTGATGAACTTTCATTCCTTGAAGAAAATCTTTATGCAGATTTTCCGTCAAAGTACACAGAAAATACGTCTGATATCAGGCTTTTTACATCGGAAAACCCATATTCAGAAATTGAATTATTGGCATCTAACATAGTTAAGGTTATAAAAGAGAAAAACGCAAGATTTGCAGATATTTCTGTGGTGTGTCCTGATATTGATTCATATGGCCACATCTTGCGTTCTGTTTTTGAAACATATAAAATTCCGTACTTTATTGATGAAAAAGTACCTGTTTTAAAACATTCAATAATATCATTTGTAATAAACATTTTGGATATATATAATTCCAATTATTCAGGCGAGAGTATAGTAAACTATCTAAAATCGGGATTTTTGGACTCGGATAGAGACGCGGTTTGCTATACAGATAATTTTATAAAAGCAACACGTGCTTCCAAAAATGTGTGGCTAAGTGATGACAGATTTTCTTCCTGTATAAATTCTTATACTGATGATGCAACTAGAATAGAGAAAATAAGCGAAATACGTCAAAAATATATACTTTCTTTATCCAAACTTCACGACACCATAAAAGGCAGAAATACTGTTAAATTTATCACAGAAAAGATATATGCATATCTGCTTCAAATTGGATTTGACAAAAGAATTTCCGAATTTATTTCTGAATTCAAAAGTGAGGGAAAACTCGGCCTTGCATCGCAGTACGAAAATGTGTGGAATACCCTGATAGAAGTTTTTGATGTTTTAGTTTACATAATGGGTAATGACACGGTAAATCTCAAAGAGTACACGAAATTTATGACAGTTGGCCTAGAGCAACAAAAAACAGGTATAATCCCAACTTCTCTTGACGAAGTTTCAGTAGGTGACCTTTTGCGTACAAAAAGCGGACGTATTAAATATCAGTTTGTAATAGGTGTAACCGACTCTAGTTTTCCAAGTGTCAGTCGAACCGAAGGGATAATTACCGACCGTGAAAAACAGGTTCTTTCCGATGTTTCGATAGAACTTTCAGCAAAAAGCAGTGAAAGGGCGTATTTTGACCGTTTTCAGATATACAGTGTATTTACGCATCCCGATTCACTTCTTTATATATCATATCCGGCTTCAAACACATCGTTTGAGGCTGTCAGACCTGCCTTCGTCATACACCTGCTACGTAAACTTTTCCCCTTGCTTCCCTTGGAGGGATCAATAACTGGAAATGACAACATAGAAATAAACACATCTTCTCAGGCACTTGAATACCTTTCACTTTGTGCATCTTCTCTCTCAAGAGGCGAGAGCGTAAATGATTTTTGGAAAGATATCTACAAATATTTTACAGACAGTGGCAACACAGAAAAAATTGAAATAATAAATAGGTTTATAAATGCAAAACAACCCGTAACCAGACTTTCTTCTGATGTACTTGAATATATGTATAACGACACGATTGAGGCATCAGTTTCCAAAATGCAACGCTATAATTCATGCCGTTATTCATATTTTCTCCAATATATGCTTTATCTTAAAGAATTAAAAGAATTTGGGCTTGAAAGCACAGATGTCGGCACACTTATTCATGAGATAATAGAAAATATATTCAATAGCCTTAAAACTTCTAATCAAGGCTTTGAAAGCACAGATAAAATCTATTTTGAAAACGAAGTCTCGCAGTATCTCAATGACTACATTAAGGGTTTAACTGACCTCAATCCCGATATAACAAAGCGTGAGATTTTTTCAGTTACCCGACTTAAAGATTCAATAGTTGATTCTCTTCTTGCGCTTCGTGACCACATGATAAATTCTGAATTTGTAAATATGGGGTGCGAAATAGAGTTCAGTGATGATAATTTAGGCCCTATTGAATTTGAACTTCCAAATGGCAAAACGGACAAAATCAAAGGAAAGATTGACCGCGCTGATTCCTTTACAAACGAAGACGCTACATATATAAGAGTTGTTGACTATAAAACAGGTAATAAAACATTTAATTTTACCGATGTTTTTTATGGACTTGATGTTCAACTTCTTGTTTATTTAAATGCTCTTGTTGATAAAACACCGAATTCACACCCTGCAGGAGCATTATATTTTAAGATTCTTAATCCTCTTGAAAGGAAAGATGAAAGAATATCAGATGAAAAAGCAGAAACTATAAAATATGTAACACAGCCAATGGAGGGTGTTATTGCAGAAGATGATAAGATTATTTCTGCGTTTTCGCCAAACAGTGTAAAACTTTCAAACAAACTTTCAACCAAGCAGTTCAGAATATTAGGAGATTATATCAATCATATTATAATAACCACTGCAACCTCAATTTCTGAGGGCAGAATTGAAACTAATCCATATAAAACAAGTGTTTCAAGTCCGTGCGAATACTGTCCGTATAAGAGTATATGTAATGTTGATTGTATAAAAGATTTCTCGCCAAGGGAACTTAATTCAAAGAAAAAATCAGATGTTTTTGAAGATATGGAAACTATTATCGGAAAAAGAGGTGATGTGTAATGAACTGGACAAAAGAACAAAATTATGCAATTGACCTTCCAGTTTCTGATATGATTGTGTCTGCTGCCGCAGGCTCAGGTAAAACAGCAGTAATGGCAGAAAGAATACTTAAAAGACTTACTGATCCCGAAAATAGCGTTGATATCGACAGAATACTCGTTGTTACATACACATCTGCTGCCGCATCTGAAATCAAAGAACGAATTATGAAGAAAGTTTTAGAAGAACTCGATAATGGCTATAGCGAAAAATTATCTTCCCAACTTCTCAAACTTCCATACGCTCATATTTCTACCATACACAGTTTCTGCCTTGAACTCATAAAAAAATATTTTTATGTTCTCGGTATTGACCCAAATGTAAAGATAGCAGACCAGACTGATGTTAATGTGTATAAGAAAAAGGCTGCACAAAAAGTTATAGATGCATATTATGACTCGGAAGACTCAGTTTTTAAGAGCCTTGTTTGTGATTACACACATAAAAATGATAATTCGTTTTCAGACTTAATTATCAAAATTTATGATTTTTCCCGTACAATGCCAAACCCTGAAAAATGGCTCGATTCATTAAAGTTAGCATATACAAAAGATTTTACTAGACTTTTTGATACACTTACACACTATGCACATCTTGCGGGGCAGCAGGTTATAAAAAAATATGAAACCATTATTGAAAAATGCGGTGATGATATAGATAATTCTATCATCAAAAATTTTATCATTTCTGAAAAAGAAAAGATACAAAGCGCTCTTTCAAATACTGAATATGAAGCCCTGAGAGATGCTCTGTTGGAAATTAAATATGAAAACTGGCGCTTAGCAAAAGGTCCTGACCATATTCGCCCTTATGCCTATAATATCAGAAAAGAAGCAAAAGAACTTACTGAAAAAATCGTGTCAAAATATCTTCCTTTATCAATAGAAACCATTGAAGAAGATAATAAACGATTGTATCCTTATGTCGAAAAATTTTCGGAAATTGTAAAAGATTTCGGCTTAGAATATGATGCAATTAAAAGAGAAAATAATACCATAGATTTTTCTGATTTTGAACACTTAGCACTTAAACTTCTAAAAAATCCTGACGGTTTGCCGAGTGATATAGCAATTTCTATTTCCAATGATTTTGATGAGATATACATCGATGAATATCAGGATTGCAATAATATCCAAAATGAAATCTTTGAATGTATTTCAGGAAAATTAAGAGGTAAACCGAACATTTTCTGTGTGGGTGATATGAAACAGAGTATATACAGTTTTAGAGATTCTAACCCTCTTTTATTTCGTGATAAATGCGACAGATTTCCTCTTTTCGACGGAGGAGAGGTGTGTGAAAGCAATAAAATTTTTCTTTCCAGAAACTTTCGCAGCAACTTGGCAATACTTAATTTTGCGAACTTTGTTTTTTCACAGATAATGACAAAAGACTGTGGAGATATTGACTATACTGATGATGAAAAACTTTATTATTCAGGTTCATATGAAACCGTAAATGATGATACGAAATCAATAGATATTACACTTATTGACACATCAAATACTTTTGGTGATTCGTATGACTTAAAAACACCATCTGAGTTAAATCCGCTTGAAGCAGAAGCGGTAGAGGTAGGCAAAAAAATTAATAGTATTATCTCTTCGGGCTATATGCTTTATGATAAGAAAAAAGGCATTCAAAGATCTGCAGAATATAAGGATATAGTCATACTTATGAGAAGTGTGTCAACACCTGCGCCTGTTTTCGAAAAAGTTCTTTCGGGTATGGGTATCCCTGTTTATACAGATAAAGGGGGAGCATATTTTGAGGCTGAAGAAATACGTTTTCTGATGTCACTGTTAAAAATAATTGACAATCCTGATGATGATATTTCTCTTGTTACAGTAATGAAAAATCCGGTTTTTGGGTTTGATGAGAATATGCTTTTGAAAATCAGACTCGGCAGCCGACAAGGTTCATATTATAACTGTGTGAGAAAATATGCTGAAACAAAGCAAGATGAACTTGGCGAAAAACTCAAATCATTTTTGTTAAAACTTGATATTTATTATAAAAAATCACGATATATGGATACAGATGAGTTTCTGTCATATATAATAAGAGATACTGATTATATGACACTTCTCTCTCTCAGCTCTGATTCAAAACTCAAAAAAACTAATGTTAATTATCTTCAGAAAAAAGCACGTGAGTTTGAAAAAAACGGCTATAGAGGGATATATAGTTTTGTGCGTTTTACTGAAAATTACAAACATGAAAATGCCTCGGAGAGTGCAAAAATAATGACTGAAAACGATAACGCAGTCAGAATTATGACAATACATAAATCAAAAGGTCTTGAATTCCCCATAGTATTTTTGTCAACTCTTGGAAGACAGTTCAATAAATCTGATTCAAATGCAAAAATTGTAATGCACAAAGACTATGGTATAGGAATTGAAAGCGTATACAGAAATCTTGGAGTAAGGTACAAAAGCATAAATTCAATTGCAATAAAGACCAAACAGTCGTTTGAAGCAATATCTGAAGAGTTGAGAGTGTTGTATGTTGCACTTACTCGCCCTATGGAAAAACTTTTTCTTACTGCAAGTATAAGTAATGCATCTTTGCGTCTTAAAAAAATAGAAGATGCACTTGTACCTGAGAATGAAAAAATATCTCCATATAATATTCTGATGTCAAACAGTATGATAGATATTTTGCTTTATTCTGTAATGAGAGCATCAAAATATCCTAAAACATCTCAGTCATCTTTTAAAAAGGTAATTGAACTTGATGCTAACTTTAAAGTTGAGTTACTGAACATAAATGAAATTACGGGTGAATCACATTCAAATCAGGAGAAAAACTGGGAATCTTTCTATGACGGTCCAACTGAATCATATGAAATGCTGAAAGAAAATCTTGAGTTTGAATATACGCACAAGAAATCTTCGTTAATTCCCCCCAATATGACCGTTACTGAAATCAAGAGACATTTTAACGATGAAAATGATATATACTCTCCATACGATAACCAAAACCTTTTATCACCAAATGAGTTTGGCAAAAACCGTAGTACTGGCGGTGCCCGATACGGCACACTTATACATTTTATAATGGAAAAAATTGATTTTACGGCTATTAAATGCACAGAAGATGTTATAAGTCAAATAAAAAAACTTTCAGAAAAGAATCTTATCACGCAAGAAGAATTTGATATTTTGAATGTTGATTCAATATGTAAATTTTTTGAGTCAGACCTTGCACAATCAGTAGTTCTCCAAAGTGACAAATTAAAAAAAGAATATTCATTTAAATATTTAAGGAATGCATCAGATATTTTTGGTATTGATACTCAGGATAAAATTGTAGTTCAGGGGACTATTGATGCGTTTTTCGAGGATAGTGACGGACAAATTGTTGTCTTTGACTATAAAACTGATAAAATAACATCTGATAATACTGTTTCAGATATAGTCAAAATGTATAGTTCTCAGTTAGAACTTTACTCACACGCTCTTGAAGAAATAACAGGAAAAAAAGTTAAAGAAAAATATCTGTATCTCTTCGATGCAGGAGAATTTGTATTAGTATGAATTTCGAAGGAAAGGAGAAATTATGAAAGAAAAAAATCAATATAAATCTTTAAGCGAGGACTTGCAAAAAAAGATATTAGAAAAAAATCCATCTCTTAAACAGAATCTCAAACAGTGCCAAAGAAGACGAAACGACCACGATATAGCAAATCTCTGGCGACCTGCATATGTAAGGGATTGCGAAAAAATTATACATTGTCCGTATTATAATCGCTACTCAGATAAAACTCAGGTTTTCTCGTTTTATAAAAACGATGATATATCTCACCGCAGTCTGCATGTGCAACTTGTTTCAAGAATTGCCCGTAACATTTCTTCTCTTCTTGGATTAAATCAGGATTTGACAGAAGCAATCGCACTTGGGCACGACCTCGGGCACCCGCCGTTCGGACACGCAGGTGAATCATGCCTTAACGAAATTTCAATCCAGAGAACAGGCAGAGCATTTATGCATAATCT
>JAZQDA010000112.1:0-16349 GCA_045546535.1 Clostridia bacterium
ATAGTTGTGCCGTCAGGGCAACCCGCCTGAGATGAATCTTTAACTTCTCCGCCCTCTATGGTAACGGTTTTACCAAAGTCTGAATTTTTTGTTTTTGTAAAAATCTCTATTCTTGCAACAGCGGCAACAGAAGCGAGAGCCTCGCCCCTGAAACCGAGAGTGTAGATTGAATCGAGGTCTTCTTTTGTTTTAATTTTGCTCGTTGCGTGGCGGAGAAAGGCGGTTTCCACCTCGCCAGGCTCAATGCCTGAGCCGTCATCGGTAACTCGGATATATTCCATTCCGCCCCTTTTTATTTCAACGGTTATTGTTTTTGCACCCGCGTCAATAGAGTTTTCCACAAGTTCTTTAACCACAGATGAGGGTCTTTCAACGACCTCTCCTGCGGCTATCATATTGGCTATATCTTGCGCAAGTACATTTATTTTCATTTGGTTTCACTAACCTTTTTTTGAAGTTTATAAAGTTCATTCAGTGCTTCGATGGGTGTAAGAGTCGAGAGGTCTAAAGAAAGAAGTGCGTCTTTAACTCCCGACAAATCTTCTTTGGGCATATCAGGGGACTCTGTTTGAGCAGTATTAGTGCAAGGCGTCTGCACTTTTCCCTCTTCGGTTAGGGCGAGAACTTCTTTTGCTCTGTCGGTAACCTCTTGGGGAATTCCTGCAAGGAGAGCGACCTCTATACCGAAACTGTCATCTGTTCCGCCTTTTACAATTTTTCTTAAAAATGTTATATCGTCGCCCCTCTTTTTAACTGCAACGGAATAGTTTTTCACTCCGTCTATCTGACCCTCAAGGGCGGTTAATTCGTGATAGTGAGTTGCAAAAAGGGTTTTTGCACCGATTTTTTCTTTGTTTGCAATATATTCTGTAACTGCCCACGCGATTGAAAGTCCGTCAAAGGTGGAAGTTCCTCTGCCGATTTCGTCAAGTATCACAAGGCTTTTTGGTGTTGCATTTTTTAAGATATATGCAACCTCGTTCATTTCGACCATAAACGTACTCTGCCCAAGCGCCAGATCGTCTGATGCACCTATCCTTGTAAATACTGCGTCGCAGATGCCTATGTTTGCCTCTTTTGCGGGAACGAACGAGCCGATTTGCGCCATAATTACAATAAGAGCGCTTTGGCGCATATAGGTTGATTTACCTGCCATATTAGGCCCTGTTATTATGGAAAATCTTGACCCGTCTTGGTCAAGGTAAGTATCGTTTGGTACAAAAAGCGAATCTTTCAAATTTGCTTCAACAACAGGGTGTCTGCCGTCTTTTATGTCTATAATATCGGTATCTGTAACAATCGGGCGGACATATCCGTTTCTGTCTGCAACATAGGCAAGGGAAGCGAGGCAGTCAACCACAGAAATATGCTCTGCCAGACGCTGAAGTTTTTTTAATTCTTTTAAAATTTCGCCCTTTATATATAAAAATATTTCATACTCAAGTGAGTTTACTTTTTCCCTTGCAGTTAAGATTTGCGATTCAAGGTCTTTAAGTTCGGGTGTTATAAACCTTTCTGCATTAACTAAGGTCTGTTTTCTTATATATTCCTCGGGAACGCGGTCAAGATTTGATTTTGAAATCTCTATATAATAACCGAAAACCTTGTTGTAGGAAACTTTTAAGTTTTTAATGCCCGTGCGCTCTCTTTGTGTCATTTCAATCCGGGCAATAGTCCCTGTTCCTCCGCCGAGAATATCTCTCAAGCGGTCGAGTTCAGAGTCGAATCCCTTTTTTATCATTCCGCCCTCTTTAACTGTGACGGGGGCTTCATCATCTATTGCGTCTGATATGAGATGTCTTAGGTCAAAAAAGGTTTCTATGTTTTCATATATGCTCGAAATATATATACCTTTTGCATCGGCCAGAGCCTTTTTTACCTGCGCACACCCCTCAAGACTTTGTTTTAAAGAGAGAAAGTCCCTTGCGTTGCACGATGAGTAAACAACTTTTGAAAGCAGACGCTCTATGTCATACACCTTTTTTAAAGACTCTCTTACCTCATCTCTCATAAACGGGTTTTCGATAAGTTCTTCAACCGCACCGCTTCTTGTGTTTATCTTGTCGGCATCGACGAGCGGAAGGTCAAGCCACGACTTTAGCCGTCTTGCTCCCATACTCGTTTTTGTGCGGTCAAGAACAGATAGGAGAGACCCTCTCTTTTCTCCGTCGTGCATATTGCGGGTGAGTTCAAGGTTACGCATTGAGTTTGCGTCTATCTTCATATAACGCTCGTTTTCAATGTATTTAAACTCTCCGAGATGGGTAAGATTTGTTTTCTGCGTTTCATAAAGATAGTATAGAAGTCCGCCGAGAGCCTTTGCGAGAAAATCTTTGTCTTCTGCAGGAAGCATTGAAAGTGCGTCTTTTCCAAACTGCGATTTTATATTTTCCTCTGCCTTTTCTTTTTCAAAATATTCGTCGGGAACATAGGCATCGAAAAAGTTTATGCGTTTTTTTAAATCGACAAACTCTTTGCAGTGCGTTACAGAGCCTGAATTCATTATAACCTCTGTGGGTTTGAAAGACGAGAGAAGATTTATAAGCGAGTTTTCATAGGAAAGAGCAACTCCGCCCGATACAAACACCTCTCCCGTTGAAACATCTGCAAATGCAACGCCGTAGCGGTCGTCTTGCATAAAGACAGAGGAGAGGAAGTTGTTTTCCTGTCTTTCGGGGTCGATGTCTGCAAGGGTTGTGCCCGGGGTTATTACGCGGACAACATCTCTTTTAACTATGCCTTTGGCACTTGCGGGGTCTTCGGTCTGCTCACATATTGCCACCTTATAGCCTTTTTTAACAAGCCTTGCAAGGTAGGGGGAAACGCTGTGGAAAGGAACACCGCACATAGGTGCTCTTTCCTCCATTCCGCAGTCTTTGCCCGTGAGAGTTATTTCAAGTTCTCTGGACGCTGTGATTGCATCGTCAAAAAACATCTCGTAAAAATCTCCGAGACGGAAAAACAAAATACAATCTTTATACATTTCTTTAATTTCGAGATACTGCTCCATCATAGGAGTCATTTTTCCTTTGTTTTTCATTGGTTTTTCCTTTCAGGCGCTAGTTTAAACGCCCTTATAATCTATTAGTGGCAAGATGAACAAGATGAGCAGTTGCCTGAACAGCCCTTCTCATCTCCGCCTTTTACAAAGTAGCCGATAATTGTGTTGACCTGTTCAACAAGCATAGCAAAGGCTCTGTTTGCTTCAAGATATGCTTTTATATTTTTGTTTTCGCAAATCTTTTTAAATTCGTCCTGTGCTTCTTGTTTAATCGCTTCAAATTCTTCTTTTGAAAGAGAGGGATTTGCCATTTTTTTGGAAAGTTCGTCCTGTTTTTTGGTAAACTGGGACATCAAAAGATTTGCATCGGGGTCATTGAGTTGTGCTTCCTCTGCGCTCTTTAAGGCTTCAAACTGCTCTGATGATGCAATCATTTTCCCAAGTTCTTTTGCTTTTTCAAGTATCTGTTCCATTTTTGTATCTCCTTTTAAATGTTTTTTTATTTTATTTTTCAAATTCGCCCC
Source organism: Clostridia bacterium (assembly GCA_045546535.1). Classification (GTDB taxonomy): domain Bacteria; phylum Bacillota; class Clostridia; order UMGS1810; family UMGS1810; genus RGIG1828. Next base: position 3,526 of record JAZQDA010000112.1, read on the forward strand.
AGAGCGACCATGTTTTTGCATCTGTTATTTTAACATTTATAAATTCGCCTGTAAGGTCTTTGTCCAGTTTGAAATTTACTATTTTTCCGCCCTCGGTTCTTCCTGAAAAGGCGTTTTCGTCGGTTTTGCTCTTTCCCTCAACTAAAACTTTCAGCGTTTTTCCCTCTAACGCCTTATTTTTTTCAAGGGAAATTCTGTCTTGCACCTCTAAAAGACGGTCAAAGTTTTTCTTTTTCTCCTCTTTTGTCAGCACATCTTCCATTTTTGATGCTGGGGTGTGCGGTCTTTTTGAGTAAATGAAAGAAAAGATTGTATCATATCTTACCTTTTCGAGTACATCTATCGTGTCTTCAAATTCCTCAGTGGTTTCGCCCGGAAATCCTACTATGATGTCTGTAGTGAGAGTTATATCAGGAATTTTCCCTTTTACCTTTCTTACAATTTCAAGGTAACTTTCCTTTGTGTAGCACCTGTTCATAGTTTTGAGCACTCTGTCATTTCCTGCCTGAACGGGCAAGTGGAGTTGGTTGCAAATCTTTTTCTCTCTTGCCATTGTGTCGATGAGTTTGTCTGAAATGTCTTTGGGGTGGCTTGTCATAAAGCGGATTCTTTCAATGCCGTCTATTTTGCAAACCTCACTTAAAAGGTCTGCAAAGTCTACGCCGTCTGAGAGGTCTTTTCCGTATGAGTTTACATTTTGACCAAGAAGCATAACTTCCTTGTAGCCGTCCTTTGCAAGAGATGTAATTTCATCTAAAATATCCGAAAGATTTCGGCTCCTTTCTCTGCCCCTTACATAAGGAACTATGCAGTACGAGCAGAAGTTGTTGCACCCGTACATTACGGAAACCGACGCCAAGGGGCCTTTTGGTCTTTTGGGCTGATAGTTTTCACTAAGGTAGCCGTCAGTTTCTCTTACATCGATAACCCTCTGGCTCTCTTCAATGCATTTTAAAAGTATCGACGGGAAAAAGTAGAGCGAGTGTGTGCCGAAAACAAGGTCAACGTGGCGGTGTTTTTTCCTTACCGTTTCAGCGTTTTCTTCCTGTTGCATCATACAACCGCAAACGCCGATTATAAGAGATGGCTTTTTCGCCTTTAAGTGCTTCAGAGCACCTAAATTTCCAAAAACTTTAAGTTCTGCATTTTCTCTTACCGCACAGGTGTTGAAGATTATAATGTCGGCATCTTCTTTTGAATTTGTCTTTTCATAACCCATATCCTCAAGCATTCCCATTAAAACCTCAGAGTCGCTTACATTCTGCTGACAGCCATAGGTTTCGATAAATGCTTTTTTTGGGGCATTCCCCGAAAAAACAAGGTCATCATTTATTTCTTTTACTCTTTTTATCGCTTTTTCCTGAACTTCTTTTTGCTCAGGCGAAAGGTCGTATTTTTTTATCTTTGTCATATAAAATATCCCTTTATTTGCTTTTTTGAAAACAATTCACTCTTATATCATATTATATCATAAAAACTTTTTCTTGTAAACCAAAAAAGAGTGCTTTTTACTTTAAAAAAGCACTCTTTTTGAAAACATTTCATTAACTTTTATTTTGTTTTTCTGACATACACAAACCGTCCGTGTTTTCTGTGATTTTTGATAATTTTAAGCCTGAATGTGTCTTCTTTTAAAATCCAGTTCTCTGTTACGGTTTCTTTCGGGCTGAAAGTTACTTCTAAAAGTTCTTTTTCTATTTCCTTTTCAATCTCCTCAATCTCGCCGTATTTTTCAAGTTGGACATAGGTGGGGGTCTTTTTGAAGTTCGCAAACTGAATTATAAGTTTTACAAAAAGGAAAAGAATTATAAGAGAAAGTATAATGCAAAATACCACATCAAAGGTTTCGCTTTCCATCTCAAGTCCTCTTGTATCGAGCATATATGTGCAAACGGGTGTGTCTTTATCAAAAGTTTTACTGTTTGCAAGATAATAGTCTACAATAAGGGGTATTTCAGTAAAAATTCCCGTAATGGTATCCATTTTTTCAAGGTCTGTTTCAGGATAGGTTAAAACAAGAGTTCTCACTCCGCCGATATCCATAGTGTAAAGAACTGACGAAACATCTTCAATTGTAGCCTCAGACCCCGTGTTTGTGATTTCATTTGTAAAAACTGTACCCGTAGGAGTTGCATCTTTTACCGGAAGATAAAACTCATAATCTTTGCCCTGCCAATAACTTCCGCCTTTGAGTGCATAGTCAGGGATTGTTACATCGTCATTTCTGTGAAGTTCGAAAGGCTCTGGCGTATGTTTGACAAGGGCACTCTCGCCGAAAAGAGCAGTGTCGAGCATAGCGGGGTCAGAAAATTTGTTCTTGATATAAGGATAGTTTGAAAAAAAGTAGGCGATTAAGACAGCAACAAGCAAAATTTCTATTAAAAGAAATTTCAGGCGGTGTTTTTTCATTGACGAATATATTATACCGTTTTTATCTGTCATTTTTCCGACTCCTTTTCGTATTCGTTATAGACATCTCTTTTTGAAACGCCTCTTTCCTCAGACGCTTTTTTTATGGCGTCTTTTTTTGTAAGACCTGAATTTATAAGCATATCGACGTGCTCTTTAACCGAGAGATTTAAAAACTCATCTATTGCCTCTTCTATTGCCTCTTTCCTGTCTTTGCCCTCTAAAACGAGCACAAATTCTCCCCTCGGAGCATTTTCTTCAAAATATTCTATTGCACCGCCGAGGTCAGTATAAAGGGCTGTTTCGTGAATTTTTGTAAGTTCTTTTATGATGCTTATTTTTCTGTTGCCGAAACACACTCTCATATCAGTAAGGGTTTTTAAAAGTTTGTGGGGTGCTTCGTAGAAAATAAGTGTGCGCTCATCATTCTTTAAAGACTCTAAGTGCTCGGCACGGCTTTTTTTGTTAACGGACAAAAAGCCTTCAAACGAAAATCTTCCTGTGCTAAGCCCCGAAATTATTAAAGCATTTACAAATGCAACTGCACCGGGCACAGGTACAACCCTAATTCCTGCCTCTATGCACTGTCTTACAAGTTCTTCTCCGGGATCTGAAATTGCAGGAGTACCCGCATCTGTGACAAGTGCTACATTTTTCCCTTTTAAAATTTCAGATATAATATATTCGCCCTTTTCCCTTTTGTTATGCTCAAAATAACTGGTGGTGGGCGCACTTATGCCGAAATGGTTGAAAAGTTTCTGAGAATGGCGGGTATCTTCACACGCAATTAAATCCGCCTCTTTTAAAGTGTTTAAAGTTCTTACTGTTATATCGTCAAGATTGCCTATGGGTGTGGCACAAAGATAAAGTGTTCCTTTTTCCATAATACTCTCTCCGTTTAAACATTCACAAATTCTGTGGGTTCAAATTTAAGTGACGGCGACGCACCTTTTTTCGCCTCTATGAGAAGTAGATTTGGTGCTTTTTCGCTAGAGGGTGCAAGAAAGCGAATACGCTTTGGCTCTAAGGTGTATTTTCTTAAAGTACAAATCACATCGCAAAGCCTTTCGGCGCGGTGCACCATAAAAAAGTTGCCCCCGAATTTTAAAATTTCTGACGCAGATTTTACAACGCCGTCAAGGTCTATTAAAATTTCGTGTCTGGCAATTTTAAGCGTGTCGGCTTCGTTTTTAAACCCTGCCGTAACGCTCATATAGGGCGGATTGCAGGTTACAACATCAACCGAGCCGTTCTTAAAATGATTTAAAACATTTTTTATATCATCTTTGATAAAATGCACCTTGCCCGAAAGGCAGTTTATCTCGGCATTTTTTACGGCAAGTTCATAGGAGGGCTCTTGAATTTCCACTCCCCAGAAATCCTCCGCCTTTGTATAGGCAGACATCAAAACAGGTATAATCCCGTTTCCTGTGCAAAGGTCAACTACTCTGTCTCCTTTTTTTGCTCTTGCAAATTTAGAGAGTGCGACAGAGTCTGTCCCAAAACAGAAAAGGTCACAGTCTTGCATTATCTTTAAATTATCAACACCGAGTTCTTCGCATCTTATCATAGTTTATTCTCCAAGATTACAATCTTCAAAAACGCAGAAAACCCCGGAAACCCCGGGGTTTTACTTTTTAAAATTATTCCTGAACGGGAGCACCTACAGGGCAAACACCTGCACACGCACCGCAATCGAGACATTCGTCTGCGTTGATTACATATTTGCCGTCGCCTTCTGAAATTGCTGAAACGGGGCATTCTGCTTCACAAGCGCCGCAACTGATGCAGTCGTCGTTAATTACATATGCCATTGGGAATACACCTCCTTGAAAGAAAAAATCGTCTTTTTTCGATTTCCTGATAATTATATCAACAAAACGACAAAAAATCAAGTATTTTGTCAATCTTTTTCAAGTTCTTTAAGTTCTGAAATGTCAACATCGTCATCTTTTTTGGCGGCTTTTTTAAGAATTTTCAATTCCTCTGCCTTGTAAACCTTAATCTGACGGTCTTCCTCATTGCCGAGAGCAACTGTTACATTACCCTTTAAAAGCGAAACCTGAGTAACAGTTCCCTCGCCGTCGGGAGTTTTAACAACAGAGCCGACACTTGGGGTTTTCTTTAACAGGTATTCATATGCTTCCTGCTCATTTTTAAGACAGCACATAAGTCTTCCGCAGGTGCCTGAAATCTTGGTTGGGTTAAGAGAGAGGCTCTGCTCTTTTGCCATTTTTATCGAAACGGGGGCAAAGTCTGAAAGGAAAAGGTTACAGCAAAGTTGTCTTCCGCAGATCCCAAGTCCGCCAAGCATTTTACTTTCATCTCTTACGCCGATTTGGCGAAGTTCAATTCTTGTTTTAAATACTCCCGCAAGGTCGCGCACAAGTTCTCTGAAATCGACTCTGCCGTCGGCTGTGAAGTAAAAAAGTACTTTGTTGTGGTCGAAAGTATATTCTACATCTATGAGTTTCATATCAAGATTATGCTTTTTTATTTTTTCCTGACAAAGAGCCATCGCCTCTTTTTCCATCTGGGCATTTTTTTCGATGGTCTTTTCGTCTTCCTCGGTTGCTTTTCTTATTATTTTTTTGAGAGGGGGTACAATTTCATCGTCAGTTACGCTTTTTTTTGCAATAACTACCGTGCCGTACTCAATTCCTCTCGATGTTTCAACTATAACGCGGTCTCCCGCTTTTAAAACAAGGTCTGAGGGGTCGAAGTAGTATATTTTACCTACCCTTTTAAACCTTATTCCTGCTACTTCTATCATTTATTTCCTCCTCAAGACGCATAAAAAGAGACTGGATTGTCATTGTGGGGTTTTCTCTGTGGGAACATCTTTTAAAATAATCAAGTATTATTTTTTCTGCTCCCGCACACGCCCTTAAAGAAAGAGCGTTTGATAAAATTTCAATCTCTTTTAACTTGTCTTTACTGATTATAAGTTCTTTTGCTCCTTTTTTGAAAAGCATTGTATCACGCATAATAAGAGAAAGTGTTTCTATTCTCTCTCTTAGTCTTTCGGTGTCTTTTTCAAACACTTTTGCTATGTCAAAAACGCTATAATCCTTATCACTCACAAAAGAGGTAAAGGATTTTATCGTTTCTTCTCTCGTCTCGTAAAAGTCCTTGTCTTCCAAAAGACTTTTAAGTTTCCCGGGATTTGAGTCTGAAAGTTCATAATAAAAAGATTTTTCATCAGGCAAAGGGAATTTTCCCATAAGTTCTTCCCTTTTCCACGGGTGCATATTTATCACAAACGAACGCGAACGCATTGTGGATAAAAGACTTGCCTCTGACGGTGTGAGAAAAACAAAAACCGCATATGACGGGGGTTCTTCCACTATCTTTAAAAGTGCGTTCTGACACGCCTTTGTAAGACGGTGGGCGTCTTCAAAGATTATGAGTTTATAAAGAGAACTGCTTTTTTCATACACTTTTTTTATTATTTCTCTTATCTTATCTACGCTGTAATCCTTTTTTTCTTCGGGACGAATGCGTAGTATATCTGGGTTTGCCCCTTTAAGCGTACTTTTGCACCTGTCGCATTTTGCGCAACCCTCGTTTTTTTCGCAAGAAAACACAAGGCTCAAAGCGTCAGCCAAAGTTTTTTTGCCCACGCCCTCAGGCCCTGTTATTATATATGAGTGGCAGACGGATTTTTCCCTGACTGCCTTTTTAAAATGCGAAACGATTGTTTCCTGCTCTTTTGAAAGCATTAAAATTACACCTTTTCAAATCTGTCTACATCGAGGACAAAAATTGTTGCTCCGCCGATTTGCACCTCTATCGGATAAGGAGTGAAAGAGGGTGATGCAGTTGCGGGCATGGGAGATGCAGTGATTTGAGTTCTTCTATGGCTTTTGTCTTTTATTATATCGACAACTGTCTGAACCTGGTCATCTTCAACACCAGAGAGAAGTGTCATATTTCCTGCTTTTAAAAATCCGCCTGTGGTAGCAAGTTTTGTAACAGAAAAACCCTCTTTTGAAAGTGCGTTCAAAACCTTGTTACCGTCTTCGTCGTTTACTATTGCAAGAATTAATTTCATAATATCACTCTCCTTTATAACATTATATAATGAAACGGGCACAAAAGCAAGAAAAATTTGCGTCTTTGCCTTTTTCGTGATACAATATTTTTAAAGAAAGGGGCAATTATTATGCCGAAGAAATTAACATCGTTTTTTATTGTATTGATTTTAATTTTTTCTTTTTGTGCGTGTAGCGAGAAAAAAGTTACCAAGCACACAGTAAGTCTTGACACAATTGTAACCATAACCTGCTACGGAAAAAATGCAGATAGGGCATCAGACGAGGCTATAAAAGAAATTGAGAGAATTCACTCGGTTTTTTCTTCGTTTGATGAAAACAGCGAAATTTATAAAATCAATGAAAACGCATTCAAAGAGCCTGTTAAAATGAGTGATGAGGTTTTGTTTGTTATAGAAAAATGCCTTGAAATGTCAAAGGTAACAGACGGTGCGTTTGATATAACGGTAAAACCGCTTACAGAAATATGGAATGTAAAAGCAGAAAGTCCAAAAGTTCCCGAAGAGAGCAAAATAAAAGATGCTCTCTCCAAAATCGGCTGGGAAAATATAGAAATAGCAGACGGGTATATATCTTTTAAAAAAGAGGGTATGAAAATCGACCTCGGCGGTGCAGTGAAGGGTTATGCGTGTGACAGGGCAAAAGAAATAATCACATCTTACGGCATCAAAAATGCTCTTTTAGACCTTGGCGGAAACCTTTATGCTCTTGGAAAGTCTGAAAGCGGTAAGAGTTGGAAAGTCGGCATTCAGGACCCGTCACAGATGAGGGGCGAAAGTTTTAAAACTCTAAATCTCTCTGATGTTTCGTGCGTAACGTCTGGCTCGTACGAACGCTATTTTGAAGAAAACGGCAAAATATATCATCATATTTTAGACACAAAAACGGGCTATCCTGTAGACAAAGGACTTATAAGCGTGACTGTTGTTTCGCCATCGTCTTTTGAGGCGGATATGCTCTCTACCGCAATTTTTGCACTCGGCGAAGACAGAATAAATGAACTGAAAGAAAAGTATAAATTTCAAGAGTGCATTGTAGTTGACAAACAAAACAATTTCAGAGTTTATTAAAATTTACACAAAAAATTACCCCCGAAGCCTTTACGGTTTCGGGGGATTTTCTTTTTAACAATGTATTAAATTATTCCTCTTCTTTCGTCTCAAGGTTTTCAGATGCAGGAGTTTCTTCATTTTCATCTTCTACTTTTTCTGCAGATGCTATTGCAACAACTTTTACATCGTCTGCAATCTTCATAACTCTTACACCCTGAGTTACTCTGCCGAACTCGCTTATTTCATCGGTGCTCATTCTTATGATTACGCCGTCTGAGGTAATGCTCATAAGTTCGTCGCCGTCTGATACAATAAGCATACCGGCTAAACTGCCTGTTTTATCGGTGATGTTATAGCCTGTAACACCTTTACCGGCTCTGTTCTGGCATTTAAATTCTTTGATGTCGGTCTTTTTGCCGTAGCCGTGTTCAGATACGCAAAGCACCTTGCAGTCATCATCGCAAACAGATCCGCCAATTACTATATCGTCGCCTTTAAGACGAATACCGGTAACACCTGTTGCGGCTCTTCCCATAGGTCTGACATCAGACTGGTTAAACTTGATGCACATACCGTTTTTGGTGGCAAGGATAATATTATGGTTTTCCTCGGTGAGTGCAACTTTGATAAGTTCGTCGCCTTCTCTTAAGCCTATCGCAATAATACCGCCTTTTCTGTTGGTGTCATATTCTGTGAGTGCTGTCTTCTTAACAAAACCGAGTTTTGTAATCATTGTAAGATATTTATTTTCTTCAAATTCAGAAATCGGAATTGTTGCAGTTATTTTTTCGCCCTCTTCCAAAGGAAGAATATTAACAACTGCAGTTCCTTTTGCTTGTCTTCCTGCCTCGGGAATACGATAACCTTTTAATTTACATACTCTGCCCTTTGATGTGAAGAATAAAATGTAGTCGTGAGATGAACAGGTGAAAATGTTTTCAACAAAGTCTTCTTCTCTTGTAGAAAGACCCGATACCCCTCTTCCGCCTCTGTGCTGAACACGGTAGGTATCTGAGGGAATTCTTTTGATGTAGCCAAAGTGAGTCATTGTGATAACGCACTGTTCTTCTTCGATTAAATCTTCATCTTCGATAAAGTCAACTGCATCTTCAAGTTTTGTCATTCTCTCGTCGCCGTAGCGATCGCGGATTTCAATAAGTTCATCTTTAATTTTTTCCATTAAAAGATTTCTGTCAGACAAAAGTGCTCTGTATTCTTCGCATCTTTCAAAGAGTTCATTATATTCAGTTTCGATTTTTTCAGAATTCAGTTTCTGAAGTTGGCCAAGACGCATATCAAGAACGCTTTGAGCCTGAATTTCACTCATAGAAAAACGCTCCATAAGTCTTTCTTTTGCATCGTCGTAGGAATTGCGGATAATTGTGATTATCTCATCAATATTTGCGATTGCAATTTTAAGACCGTCCAAGATGTGCATTCTTGCTTCGGCTTTTGAAAGGTCAAACTGTGTTCTTCTTGTAACAATTTCTTCCTGAAATTTTATAAACTGGTCAAGGATTTCTTTAAGACCCATTGTTTTGGGTTTGCCGTCTTTGATTGCAAGCATATTAATTGAGAAACTGTCTTGCAGACGGGTATATTTAAAGAGTTGGTTTAAGATTACCTGAGGATTTGCATCTCTTTTAAGGAAAATTTCAAGGCGTATTCCTACACGGTCCGATGAATGGTCATCGATATCAGAGAGACCCTCGATTTTTTTGTCTTTTACCATTTCGGCAATAGACTCAACGAGCATTTTTTTGTTGACCTGATATGGAAGTTCGGTAACTATAATCGAACTTGTGCCGTCTTTATGCTCTTCAATTTCGGTTTTTGCCCTGATTATAATTTTGCCTTTACCTGTCTGGTACGCACTTCTTATTCCAGATTTTCCCATAATTGAACCTTTTGTGGGAAAATCTGTACCTTTTATGTATTCCATAAGTTCTTCAACTGTGATTTCAGGGTCGTCAATCTGTGCAATTACGCCGTCTAAGACTTCAGAGAGGTTATGCGGGGGAATATTTGTTGCCATACCAACCGCGATACCTGAACTTCCGTTTATGAGAAGTGTCGGAATTCTTGTGGGAAGCACTAAAGGTTCTTTTCTTTTTTCGTCAAAGTTTGGTGCAAAGTCAACTGTATTTTTTTCTATGTTTTCTAAAAGCAGGTTTGAGAGTTTACTCATTCTCGCTTCAGTATAACGGTACGCAGCCGGTGGGTCGCCGTCTACTGAACCAAAGTTTCCGTGACCGTCAATGAGGGGATATCTCATTGAAAAGTCCTGAGCAAGTCTTACCATAGCATCATAAACAGATGCGTCGCCATGGGGGTGGGAACGACCTATAACATTACCTACGGTTGTAGCCGATTTAAAGAAGGGTTTGTCCACTGTAAGATGTTCTTCATACATAGAATAGAGTATTCTTCTGTGAACAGGTTTAAGACCGTCTCTGACATCAGGAAGAGCACGGGAAACGATAACACTCATCGCATAGTCGATAAATGCTTCTCTCATTCTTTGTTCTATGTCTACATTTACAATTTTTTGGGTGTCAAAATATTCTTCAAAATGAGAATCTTCATATTTTTTATTTTTTGCCATATGCTCGTTTCACTCCTCTCTCAGACGTCTAAGTTAGTAACATATTGAGCATTTTCTTCAATAAAAAGTCTTCTGGGTTCTACTTCGTCGCCCATAAGTACCGAGAAAATGTTATCTGCTTTTTCGGCGTCTTCAAGTGTTACTTTTAAAAGAATTCTGTTTTTGGGGTCCATTGTAGTTTCCCAAAGTTCTTCGGGATTCATTTCACCAAGACCTTTATAGCGGCTTATGTCAACTTTGGCATTTGGATCGCCGTCTTTTAACTTTTCGCTTATCTGATCTCTTTCTTCGTCAGAAAATGCTACTTCGCTCTTTTTACCTCTTGAGAGTTTATAAAGAGGCGGTTTTGCAAGATAAATATGTCCTGATTCTACCAACGGACGCATAAATCTGAAGAAAAATGTGAGAAGAAGTGTCTGGATATGTGCACCGTCAACGTCGGCATCGGCCATAATTATAATTTTATCGTATCTTAATTTTTCAATATTGAATTCATCTGCAATTCCTGTGCCGAGAGCCTGAATAACGGGGGTTAATTTATCGTTTCCGTAAACCTTGTCGGCTCTTGCTTTTTCAACGTTGAGCATTTTTCCCCAAAGAGGAAGTATTGCCTGATATTTTGAATCCCTTCCGTTTTTGGCACTGCCTCCCGCACTGTCACCCTCGACTATGTAAATTTCAGTCTTTGTGGGGTCTTTTACTATGCAATCGGTAAGTTTACCGGGAAGAGTAGATGAACCGAGAGGTGTTTTTCTTGTTGCCTCTCTTGCTTTTCTTGCGGCAACTCTTGCTCTTGATGCGAGAAGTGCTTTTTCAATAATTGCTTTTCCCACTTTCGGATTTTCTTCTAAATAATCCGAGAGTTTTTCTCTTACCATATTTTCAACGAGTGTTCTTATTTCAGAATTTCCAAGTTTTGTTTTAGTCTGACCCTCAAACTGAGGTTCTTCAAGTTTTACTGAAATTACCGCAATAAGACCTTCTCTTGCGTCTTCTCCCGTGAGTTCCTCGTCATCTTTCATAAGTTTGAATTTTTTAGCATAATCAACTAAAACTTTTGTAAGTGCCGATTTAAAGCCTGTTTCGTGAGTTCCGCCCTCTGTGGTTGAGATGTTATTTGCAAAAGATTCTATTGTTTCGTCATATCCTGTGCACCACGAAATTGCAACCTCTGCCTGAGAGCCGTTTTTCTCTCCGTTTACATAGATTACATCTTCGTGGATTGTTTCAAGTGATGCTTTGCGTGATTTTTTATCTTCAAAAATATATGAAACAAAGTTTTTTATACCGCCGTCATAATGAAGAAATTCGTGTTTTTCTTTCTCTTCTCTTTTATCTGTAAAATTAATTTTAATACCTGCATTTAAAAATGCCTGTTCGCGAAGTCTTTTCAGTAGTGTTTCGTATTCATAATATGTTTCTTCAAAGATTTTGCCGTCAGCCCAGAATGTTACCTCTGTTCCTGTCTGATTGGTTTCGCCTATTATTTCAACCTCGCCCTGAGGTACGCCTTTAATAAAGAGTCTTTTATGAATATTTTTGCCGTCCCACACCTTAACTTCAAGTTTGGTTGAAAGTGCGTTAACAACAGATGCACCAACGCCGTGAAGACCGCCCGATACCTTATATCCTCCTCCGCCGAATTTTCCTCCTGCGTGAAGAACTGTAAAAATAACATCAAGAGTAGATATACCCATTTTGGGGTGTATTCCTGTGGGCATACCTCTGCCGTTATCTTTAACGGAAACTGAGCCGTCTTTGTTTAAAGTAACATCTATCCGGTCGCAGTATCCCGCCAGCGCCTCGTCTATGGAGTTATCCACAATTTCATAAACAAGGTGGTGAAGACCTCTTATAGATGTTGTACCTATGTACATACCAGGTCTTTTTCTTACTGCCTCTAAGCCTTCGAGTACCTGAATTTGACTTTCATCATAATTATTAATTTTATCGCTCATATTATGCATCCTTTCATACTGATGTAGGAAACTTTTTTAAAAATTTTGTTTTAAACCGCTTCTTTTTAAAAGTGTTTGAGAAGAAATCGGCGAAATATATACTTTTTCTTTGCCTTTCTCGCTTACTACCACAAATGAACGAGGAAGATCTTCGTCACTTACATTTATAACTTTATTTTCCTTTGTTGCTCTTTTAAAAAAATCTAAAGTTTTCTTTGATGCAGATGTATTATCCAAATCAAAAATACCCACAATATATTTTTTGTTTACACTTATATCCTGACCTAAATGAAGATACATTTTTTCACCTATTCTCTTTTTACTTTGCCGTTTTCAACTTTAAAAATATAACAGTTTTCTATTTCTATATTTTCTTTATCAGTACAGGTTATAATTACTTGCTTGTCTTTTATATTTTCTAAAAAAAACTTTCTTCTTTGTTCATCGAGTTCGCTTAAAATATCATCTAAAAGAAGAATAGGTGTTTCACCCGTTTTTTCTTTTATAATTTCGCATTCTGAAAGTTTAAGTTTTAAAACGCACGACCTGATTTGACCTTGAGAACCGTATTTTTTTATATTTATATCATTCATAAATATATCAAAATCATCTCTGTGAGGCCCTGTTAGAGTCATTTGTTTTTCAAAATCTCTTGTTCGGTTTTCTTTTAAAATATTTAAAAAATTTTCATAACTTTCAAAATCGCCTTTAATGCTCGGATTATATAAAAGTTTTATTTTTTCTG
>JAZQDA010000113.1:0-3837 GCA_045546535.1 Clostridia bacterium
TATTATACCATACAAAATACCGAAATACATACACTTAATTAACCGATAATCGTATGCCACTGACCGCCACCCAGCGACAATCGATTGACGGTATAAGATTTTGGATATTCTTTTTTGTCCCACAACTATTTTAAGGATTATGAGAAATGGTTGGTGAATTAATAATTTTTGGGTCTTGAATTTGACCTTAAAATACGCTAACATGGACATCCAAATAAAGGAGGTTTTATAGTGAATTAGCAAAACAAACGGTATATATGTAGAAGAGAATAATACTCCTTGCAATGCCCGTGAAATTTGGTTCGGACAAAAAATTTCTTATCACTTAAAAGAAGATATTCATTTAAAAGACTTGGAATATATTTTAGGCGAGATTTCAGATTTTGATTATTTTAAAGAAGGACAATTTGAAGCACTTCAAAATATGCTTTCTACAAACGAGCATTCAATTTGTATTATGCCTACAGGTAGCGGAAAGTCATTGATTTTCTATATGGCATCGCTTTTACAACCGTTGCCAATGTTCGTTTTATCTCCAACAGATATACTAATCGAAGACCAGATTAGAAATTTGAAAAAGTTCCACCATATTGATAATGTTTCTCACCTGAAACTTACTGAAAACAACGATTTTTCAAATTTTGCTATTTGCAACAGTCTTATGTATTTAACCCCAACAACATTTCAGAACAGACATTTACTTGTTAAATGCCGTCATATAAACAATGGTGTGGAATTAAGCGGTTATCATAACAAGAGAATTTCTAATGGTGCACAAATCAGTTATGTTGTTTTAGATGAAATTCACTGTTTATCGAACTGGGGACACGATTTCAGGCCCGAATACTTAATGTTGTCTCACTTCTTGGCAAACTTTTTGGATAAAACCACATTTTTAGGTTTTACTGCCACTGCCAATTACACAGTTGTAGAAGACATCCAGCGTCAACTTAAAATCCCAGAAAAAAACATTTTCTCTCCTATCGAATTAAGGAAAGATAATATAAGTTATGATTTTCGAACCGTGAAAAGCATCGATGAAATGTATGATGAAGTTGCTGCCATCGCTGATGAGTTACTTGCGAGAAATGAGCGCACCATAATTTTCACAAAAAACGATGATATCGCATTTAAGGTTGCCGAACGAATTGGATATGAGGCAGATGTTTTTCAACGAGATAATACATCAGCATATCATTTGTTTGCGGATGGCAACTGCAAATTACTTGTAGCGAGTGAGGATTTAGGTATCGGTATTAATCTTCCAAATATTCAAAATGTAATTCACTTCGGTTTGCCAGTATCTAAAAACGAATACGTTCAGGAAATCGGTAGAGCAGGTCGTGCAAATGAAAATGTAAAATCATATATAATTTATCTTGAACCTAACGAAGGGAATATACCATCCGCCTTGTTGAAACGAGAAATTGAGATTTCTAATTTAACCCAAATGTTGGATATAGATATAGTATTATTCAAAAAAGCATTAGCAAACGAGAAGTAAGAATCGTCTGCTCGGTATCCTTTAATAATATCGTAACTTTTATAGTCTACACTAAAGTTATCAAATATATATTCCTTTGCTTGTTTAGCAATATCCCCGCCTATACGGAATTTACGGTTTTCTAATAACACAAACAACCAATTTAATATATTAAAATCGCCGTTGGTGAGTGAGAGCACCGACAAATCAGAAAGGTCTAATTCATATTTATTAGCATATCCGTCCGTCTCGGTGGAGCAAGCCCACTCTTTTGCAAGTTCAATATTTTCAGTACAATAAAAACCAAGACCATAATCATTATTGGGGTTACCAACACCGAAAACAGGTTTTTCAATTATTTTAGAAGAACCGTGATAAACAACAATCTTGTTTGACATAGATTCATCCCCTCTGTATATTGTATCGTTAAAACGATAGTTTATTCTGTTTATATTATATCGTTAGAACGATAGTTTGTCAACAGAAAATTGTTGCAAAAATTATTCGCGTAGTTCAGTGTTATTTTTGCATTGCTTTTAACACTAAATTACACGAATATTTTCAGATATATTACATTTTTTGACACGAAAATCATTTTTTTACCAACCGACCAACCTTTTTAACATTCTTAAAAAAGTAATTTTATCTTTGTCGGTGAGATGTTTTTTGTTGTATTTTGGAATGATTTTGGAAAAGTTGATTTTACTGTTTTAAAACATTATGTAATTGGTAGGTTGGTTAAACCTGTTGAGCTATACATACTCATTCAAACAGATTTATATATAAGGTACCGATTTTAATTGTGGTAGAGTATCCACCTTGCTTCTCTTGTGTATTACTTATTACAAGAGGAAGAACGTTTCCATTTTCTTTGACTGCAAATAATGCTTTTATATTGTACATAATATGTATTCCTTTCGCCTGCGGGGACTTTGCAGGACTTTATAAAATTTTGTTGTTGCCCGCTAAACTTGATTTTTAAGATAATATGTGCTATAATAAAGCACAGTTAATTTGGTTGTAATTTTTGTCGTGTTAGTGATTTTAAAATTGATGACTACACTGACTACACTTTTGACTACACTTTCCCAGTAAACTACAGAGATTACAGAGAAATAGAGTGATAAAATGGTACAAAAATACACCACAAGTACAAGAAATGATGAGAATTACACCACAAACAAAAGAGTGGGAATAATAACATTTTCATTACAAAGTTGAACAAAAAGACCTTGAAGGATATTCCTTCAAGGTCTTTTTATATGTCACAAACTGCGCAAAAAATTAATGCATGGTTGTAAGCATCTGCTTGCGGTATTCGCGGGGTGTTGTTTTTGTTGTTTCTTTGAACACCTTATTAAAAAATTTTATATTTGTATATCCTACTCTTTCGGCGATATCAATAATACTCATTTCGCTTTCGGTAAGTAATCGGCAACTTTCCGCAATGCGCTTTCTTTGCAGATATTCGGTAAAGGTCATTCCCGTTTCCGCCTTAAACTTTCCGCTTGTATACGGCAGGGAGTAATGCGCTTCCTCACATATTTTACCAAGGGTAAGATGTTCGTTGTACCGTTCATCAACCGCTGCAATTATTGTTTCGGTAAAAGGACTTATGCTTGAAACACTTTCGTTATGCCGAACGGTCAGCATAACAAGTTCTTTTAAAAGGCATTTAAGTATTTCAAGGCAGCCGACCTGCCGTTCCTCATATTCGGTAAGCATATCTTCAAAAATTTTACGCACCCTGCCGTCGGTATCGTGATAAATCTGGTTTGCGGGATTTTGTGTAAGTTTTAATCGGTTGATTTTAAAGAGAAAACGGTTGGTAAGGTCGTTAAAATCCGAAACATTCTTGAAGGTTTCGTCTATCAGTTCGGGTAGGAAAAGACAGTTTATGATGGTAAAGTTTTCACTGTCATAATAACTGTGCGAACTGTTATAGTCTATTACTACATAATCACCCGCCGAAAGGTCACAGTCTTTATTGTTAATATGGTGCTTTGCGTGACCTTTAAGCACATAAACAAACTCAAAAAACTCATGAACATGGGGTTCAACCATAGTTGTATTTTCCATTTTTATTACATCAATTTTGCCCGATAAAAGCTTATCTGCGTATTTATCTAAATCAAAAAAGTATAAAAACATAAAATCGCACCCCAAATCCAAAAAATAAGGTATAGTTTTATTATAGTTTATCAAGTATACTAAAGTCAAGGGGAAAGTTTGAATATTTTTTGGGTTAAAATCATAATGCCCCAATTTATTCCATTGACTTTCTTACCAAAAAAGTTATAAAATCAATTAAAATTAAGTGCGATTTAATCGAAAGGTGATGGTGTTACATGACA
>JAZQDA010000114.1:0-5039 GCA_045546535.1 Clostridia bacterium
TGTGAATTTCTGTGTACCAACAGAAACAAAGTCAGAAAGGTCGAAAACATTCTTACCTTGAACCAAAGCACCGGTAAGAAGAATTGTAGAACCACTTTTCCAAGTGTAAGTTGCATCGAATGTTTCTCCGTCCTCATCAACAGATGAGAAATTGATTTCAACCTCTGCCTTATCACTTGTAGTGATGATTAAAGGAGAAGCGGTAACTCTTTCAACTGTAACGGTTGTAGTCGTAGTAGAACCACCGCCACCGCCTCCAGTTGCAGGAAGTGTAGTCTGACTTGCGATTTCTTCATCAGAACCCTTAACCTGATACAATGTCAAAACATAATTACCCGTATCTTCGTTCTTTGTGATTGTGTGATAGTAGGTATATCCTTCGGTATCAAGGTTGTCAACATCACTACGAATCTTATCAACGGTCTGTGACAAAGAAGAAATGTTTGTTGACAGTGAAGTAATATCATCAGAGTTTGCTTCGATATTCTTTGCATTATTGGCGATGCTTTCATTGATAAGGGAGATTTTTGCGTTAATCTCATCCTTGGTGTAACTGTTGCCACCAATCATATGGAAGTCGCCATTGATAAATCTGTAATGGATGTAAGAACCGCTTTCACTATCCACAACATAGTAATCGGTGAATTCATTACCTTGTTCTGTACTCGGTAAAGTGGCTGATACATATGCGATTGAACCAGCAACAACTTCCCAATAACCATCAATCCACTTGTAGTACAAGCAACCAGAAGAAGATTTCAAGATATAGTCAATATCTTCTTCGCCTTCAGCGGGTAACTCTGTAACAACAAGGGTAGAAGTACCGCCGAACATATCCCACTTGGCATCGCCATTGTCATCAACAATCCACCAGTATTTGTCGTAACCCTCACCAGATTCCTTTGGAATAAGGTAGAAAATCATTGATTCACCAACCAAAGGCAACTCATCCACAAATTCGATTGTGAAAGCCTTGTAGTCAGAAAGTAATGCCTGTGCGTAGTTTCTTGACAAAGTAACAGCACCACGGAGAGCATCACCAAGATTTGTGTAATATACATCATCGGTCAACACATAAGCATCTTGAATTTCTTCTTTAACCTTGTTCAAATTGTTTTGAACAGTGTCGGCACGAGACTGTGCATAGTCGTACACATCGACTTTACGATTTAATTTATCGTACACACTCGGCTGCATAGCGGTTTCAGCCAGAGTTAAAATGTCGTTCAATTCGGAGTTTACCTTGCTACGAGTGATACTACCATCGGCAATGGTTAAGTTAGCCAGAGTACCAGCGGCAAGATATTCTTCCATTTCTTTCACAACGGCTGCTTCAATCAAAGAAGCAATAACTTCGTTGCTTTCAAGTTGTGTAACCTTAATGCTTAATTCATCAACTTCGGACTGACTTGCTTTCAATGCAATAGCATCAGCATTTGCCTTTTCAGCAGCCTTTGCTCTCGCAATTTCTGCTGTTAAGTCTGATTGTGCCGCTTTCTTGTTAATCTGAATCTGCAAATCCTTATCAACCGCCTGTAAGTCGGCTGCATTCTGCTCATTCCAAGTAAGCAACGTATTAACCTTGGTAACAAGTTGATTATAAAGAGATTCAGAAATTTCGGTGCTGTTAGCATCAGAAACAAGAATATTTTCGTCAATAGACAGTGTAAGATAGTTAGTAGTAGCGATAGTCTTATCATTGCTACCATAAAGCATAAGGGTACAAGTACCTACCCCAATTTCGGATGGCAAATAGGCACTGTTGTTTTCATCAAGGTATGCGTTATACGCAACACCATTCTGTTGAAATTGTGCGAAGGTCATTAAATCGTCCCAATCGCCGGTGAGGTTGAATGTAAACCTTACGAACTCTTGTGTTCCGGCAACAAGACTTTTTAGATTCGTCGCAATCTTCAATTTTTGATTGGCAACATTAACTAATATATCCATTCAATATTTCCTCCTGAAATACAATGTAATAAAGCGGTATGAGCCGTTTAGACCCATACCGCCATTTATGAACACCAATTTAAGGGTGCAAATACAATTTTGCTAATTTATAAAATAGGAGTTTTATTTTTTCTTTGTGTCATCGACATACTTTGCTGTGCAAGCATATCTGTGTTCAATTTCCACGGGTGGTCTTTTCGGCAAGGCTCTGATTTCATTCATTAAGCCAAGCACAAATGAGTTGCCGTGTTCTCTTTCATAAACTGCAAATCGTTTTTCAAGACATTCCATAGAGTAGTCATCAATCCACTCCTGTTGGTACACGAAATAGTGGTGTTGATTTGTAATAAAAGCCTTAATATCCTCTTTATCGGATTCCGTAAGCAATTCGATTTGAGTATTCATTTTCTCAATGACTTTGTTAAGTTTCTCGAAGTTTTCATCAATCTTTTTCTTTTCATCGTAGAACTTATTCAAATCATCAATTTCCTCTTGCAAGGTTTCGTGTTCCTTTTTTGCCTTTAAATCTTTGTCGTTCATCTTCTTGATTCTGTCTCTAATCCAATCAGAAGCATTCACCATCTCCTTAATTGCAAAAAACAAAAGCACAATGAAAATCAAGATGTCTGACAAAGAATACTTTGTAAGTAATTCTTCCATCTATAATATCCTCCAGTTCAATAGTCATTGAAGGGGGATTATATTAACATCACTTTACATTTCTACAAGATTAGATTTTCTTGACATAATCAAGGCTGACCCATCCATCTCTGTTCTTTTCGTAAGACTTCAATAATCCCCATTTAGTTGCACCAGTTCCAGAGGATTCGCCCACGATTGTGTAAACACCCTTATCCTTAATAGAACCTCTGATGCCATAGTTTGTACCAGCACCTTTGCGAATGTTCAATGAACTCGCAGTAACTTTGACCTTATAAGGAGTAAAGGTCGCAGGAGCAGCAGATGTGACACCAGCGGCATTCTTTGCATCGGCATAAGAAATCCAGCCTGTAACTTGTCCTGATTTACCAACATTTGCGGTGCTATTCGTAATACGAATTCTGTTGTTGATAACATCTTTGCTCCATACATAGTAAGTACCACTTCTTGTTGCGGCTTTTGTAGCAGCACCAGAAGAAGCGTACAAAGCAACATTTTTGAGAGTTAATTTCGTACCGGCAGTAATTGTGGTCACGGCAGGAGTTGAAGGAGCAGGAGTGGTAGGCTTCGGAGTTTCCGTCTTAATAGCAGACACAGTAGATGCATCTACCCAGCCATAAACACCACTAATAAAAGCACCCTTATCATTCACCGCACGGAGATGATATGGATGCTTGCCAGCCTCATATGTACTTGTAACCTTTGCCTTACTTGCCTTAACATTTGTACCATTTGCGGCACTTGCAGAGCCATAGTGTTTGCCACCTGCGAAGTTTACAATGTCGCCCTCTTTGAACTGTAACTTTGAAGTAGAGGGAGCGGGAGTAGGTGTAGTAGGAGCAGGAGTTGTTGATTCGGTAACTCCAAGTCTCTTATTAACTTCCTCTGCAATGTAACCGTGCTTATTGTATAAGTAATCGCCCGGACAAGACTTGTTTGCATAGTCTCTATGAACAGTCATATTACAACCATTTCTATGGTTCACTCTGTCATCCTTATTTGTAGACCAAACAAGTTTCTTAATGCCATTTCTCTTACAGATGTCGGCAACCAACTCAATAAGAGCGGCAAGAGCCTTGTCTTTAACAGCATAAGGATGAGTTGTATCGCTTGCTACCTCAATAGTAATTGCTCTGTGGTCATTGGCTGCATTTGAAGAACACCAAGAGCGGTCTTTTTCCTCAACATACATACCAATTCTTCCGTCATAACCAACACCGTAGTTTGAGGAAGCCTGTCTTGAAGTAGGAGCAAATACATTACCCAGCGTTTCAACTGAACACTGACCTACCACACAATGGATTGTAATGCAATCAATCTTGTGGTTTCTCGGACTTGTCCTGTTAGGACTAATTTTTGTGTACGAAACTAAACTACTGTTTGTATATCCCATAGTTGTACCTCCAGTCTGTTTGTCTGTTTCTTCGGTTGTATTTTCTTTGTGTAATCCTTTGATGTTGGCTTCATCCACCCAACCGTAAACGGTAGAGCCTCCACCAGAGGTTCTGATTAAATGATAGGGATGTTTTGCACCCTCAACTCTTTTCGATACCTTTGCTACACCAGCCTTACAAGTAGAACCCTTGTCAGAATTGCTACTGATATAATGAGTAGTGCCGATAAAATCAACGATGTCGTTTTCGTTGTATTTCAATCCTGTTGAAGTTGTGGTTTTTGTGGCATATTGGTCGTAATATGTCTGTCCGAAACCAGCACGTTTCTTTTTGGTATCTTCCTTCTGTTCTTCTGTGCCGTTAATAATGACACCGGGACATTCGTAGTTCACAAGAACCGCATCGGAAGCCTGCCTCACAGATGTTGCAGTTTTAAGAATATTGAGAGTGGATTTATAACCCTCACTCAACTCTTTATAAATAAAGTCAAGTTGCATTTCCAAATCTCCAATGGAAACACCCCTTGACACCATAAATTCATATAATGCTTTCTTGCGACTCCAATAAGTCCACTGTGCTAAAAACGCACCTTGTTTATCATAAACAAATTGGTCTTTTGTATATGTACCATTGTCGATAGCGGCAACATACTCATCATCAGTCATACCCAACTTTGTATTGCCCGTGTTCTGCAAGTTATTAGGTTTTAAACCACTTTCAGCATATAGATTTCCCATCATTCCGGCTGTTCCGAAATCAGTAAATCCCTTCGATTTAAAATAATTCCAAATCTTTTCAGCATTTGTATTACCTTTCAGAGACATTTTGTACCTCCTTTTCTAACTCACATATGACCACCTAAATCCAGCAGCAGTCTTTCTATCTCCTGTGCAACACCTAACAATATTGCCGTGTGATGCACCAGTGTCATCTTCTGCTTGCTGCATTGTGTCATATTTACATATAATTTCATTTGTTTCTTTATCTCTCTTATATACTGGCGTTATATGGTGAGCATCTTTGCCGGTCTTACCG
>JAZQDA010000115.1:0-4329 GCA_045546535.1 Clostridia bacterium
GACCTTTTAAGAATGTATTCAATGTATGCAGAGACTAAACGGTGGAGAGTAGAACTTTTATCTGCCAATGAAACCGATATCGGCGGATATAAAGAAGTAACCTTTGCAATAAATGGCGACAGCGCATATTCAAGGCTCAAATTTGAAAGCGGTGTTCACAGAGTCCAGAGAATTCCGTCAACCGAATCTGGCGGAAGAATTCACACTTCTGCCGCAACAGTTGCAGTGCTTCCCGAGGTGGAAGATGTTGAAGTTGAGATAAACGCAAATGACCTTCGCATTGATGTTTTCAGAGCAGGCGGTCCCGGCGGACAGTGCGTAAACACTACTGATTCAGCAGTGCGAATTACACACATACCCACAGGTGTAGTTGTGTCTTGTCAGGACGAAAAGTCACAGCATAAAAATAAAGATAAAGCGATGAAAATTCTTCGTTCAAGAGTTTATGATATGATGCTTCAAGAGCAAAACGATGCTATTTCAAAAGAACGTAAAAGTCAGGTCGGTTCAGGCGACCGCAGTGAGCGTATCCGCACCTATAATTTTCCTCAGGGCAGGGTAACTGACCATAGGATAGGACTTACGCTTCATAAAATAGATGCCATAATGAATGGTGAACTTGATGAAATAATTGACGCACTTATCACATCAGACCAGAGCGAAAAATTAAAAAGTAACTAACAGGAAGTGCTTTGATGGAAACAAAAGTTATTTCTAGTGTAAATATTGATCAGGCAGCCGAGTGCATAAAAATGGGCGGAACAGTTGTATTTCCTACAGAAACGGTATATGGTCTTGGCGCAGATGCTTTTAATGATGAAGCGATAATGAAAATCTTTAAAGCCAAAAACCGCCCTGCCGATAACCCGTTGATAGTTCATATATCTGATATGTCAGACCTTGAGCGTCTGACACAAAATATATGCGAAAGAGCAAAAGTTCTTGCCGAAAAATTCTGGCCCGGTCCTGTTACAATGATACTTAATAAACTTCCCGAAGTAAGCGCCCTTGTAACTGCTGGTCTTGATACCGTAGCAGTTCGTTTCCCGTCAAATAAACTCGCACAAAATCTTATAAAGAAATCAGGTACACTTATCGCAGCACCGAGTGCCAATCTTTCAGGAAGTCCGAGTCCCACAGTGTGCGAGGATGTCATAGATGATTTAGACGGTAGGGTTGATTACATAATCGACGGAACGGGCTGCGAAATAGGACTCGAATCAACAGTAGTAGATGTTTCAGGCGACGACACAGTAATACTGCGCCCCGGTGCAATAACACTTGAAATGATACAGGAATTTATTCCTGATGCTACATTGGATAAAGGTCTTACAGACACTCATATAAAACCCAAATGCCCAGGGCTTAAATATACTCACTACTCACCCAAGGCAGAAGTTGTAGTTGTTCAGGGTGAAAAAGAAAAGGTCAGAGAGTACATCTTAAAGAAACTCGAAACTGAAAAAGCGGGTGTCATCACCTACAAGGGAGGAAATTACGATAATGCCCTCTTAGTGCTTGATGCAGGTGAAAATATGACAGAGTATGCACATAATCTTTTCTCTTATCTCAGACTGTTTGATAAGGCAAATGTCAAAAAAATATATGCCGAATTTGTAAATGAAGACGGTATGGGAACCGCAGTACGTAACAGACTCTATAAATCAGCAGGTCATATGGTAGTAGAGGTGTAGTTTTATGAAAATTATATTTGTCTGTACGGGAAACACCTGTCGCAGTCCTATGGCAGAAGGCTTTTTCAGAAAAGTCAGCGAAGAAAACAATATAACAGATATTGACATTTCATCTAAAGGCATTTATGCAACAGAGGGCGATAAGGTAAGTGAGTATTCTGTAATCTCCGCAGGGGAATACGGCGTTGATATAAGTTCTCATAAGGCGTCCCAGCTCACAAAAGAAGACATCATTTCGTCATATTATATTTTTACTATGACTAAGAGTCATAAAGATGCAATAATTTCTGCTTTTCCTGATATGTCGCACAAAGTTTTTTCGGTCTCTGAATATGCAGACTCACCCGAAATTTCTGACCCATACGCACAAAGCCTTGATGTGTATAGGAAATGTGCAAAAGATATAAATGAAACAATGCAAAAAATATTTACAAAGATTTTCGGTAAAAAATAATGAACATTCAGTTTGATACTTTAAAAGAAGAATATGTTGAAGCCCTTGCAAATCTCGATAAAGAGTGCTTTACTATTCCCTGGAGTCTTAACCTTTTTAAAAAAGAACTTTCAAACTCCACTGCACGTTACACTCTAGCGTTTGACGGCTCTGAACTTATCGGCTACGGCGGATACTACAGCGTAGCAGGTGAGGGGAGTATAACAAATATAGCAGTTCTGCCTTATATGCGCCAAAAGGGTATAGGGGCAAAGATTTTAGAAAAAATGATAGATAGCGCAAAGAATGAAAACCTTGATTTTCTCACCTTAGAGGTGCGTGAATCAAATATAAAAGCAATAGGTTTATATAAAAAATTTGGTTTCAAACTTGTCGGAGCAAGAAAAGGATATTATTCTGACAACAGAGAAACTGCACTTTTAATGACCAGACAACTGTAAGGCGGTGATATTTTGTCGTTAATACTCAGTATTGAATCATCATGTGATGAAACTGCCGCATCTGTAGTCAAAGACGGCAGAGAGGTACTTTCAAATGTTATATCCACGCAAATTGAAATTCATAAAAAATTCGGCGGTGTAGTCCCTGAAGTTGCATCAAGAAAACACCTCGAAGCAATAAACGGTGTAATAGATAAAGCAGTCAGTGATGCTGGTATAACCTTAAATGACATTGATTATATCGCAGTAACCTATGCCCCCGGTCTTGTCGGTGCGCTTTTGGTTGGCGTATCTGCTGCAAAAGCACTTTCTCTTGCTTTGGGAAAACCCCTGATAGCCGTTCACCATATCCGCGGACATATCTGCGCAAACTTTATAACACACCCCGATTTAACACCCCCGTTTGTATGCCTTGTAGCATCGGGCGGTCATAGTCATATTGTATATGTAAAAGATTATACCGAATTTGAAGTAATGGGACAAACCCGTGACGATGCCGCAGGTGAGGCATTTGATAAAGTCGCAAGGGTACTCGGTCTGGGTTATCCCGGAGGTCCGAAGATTGATGCCTTGGCAAAAGAGGGAGATGAAAATGCAATCCCTTTCAAAAAGGTGAGATTTGCTGACAACAGACTGGATTTCAGTTTCTCAGGAATAAAAACAGGAGTAATAAATTATTATCACAATCTCGTGCAAAAAGGCGAAACGCCAAACAATGCCGATATCGCCGCAAGTTTTCAAAAAAGTGTGTGCGAGGTTATGATAGACCATCTTTTAGAAGCAGCCGAGGAAAAAAACTGCACCAAGGTTGCCTTGGCAGGAGGGGTTGCTTGTAACTCAAGACTCAGAAAAGAACTTGAAGACAGAAAAGGGAACTTAAAAATATATTATCCTTCCCCCATACTTTGCACAGATAATGCCGCTATGATAGGATGTTGTGCACATTACGAAGCAGAGAAAGGCAACTTTGCAGACTTTTCACTCAATGCAATACCGTACTTAGGAATTGATTTAAAATAACAGGAGGTTTCAGTATGAAAAAAACTATCAGAAAAACACTTGCAATCTTACTTAGTTTAGCGCTTTTTCTCTCCATGGGTACTACAGTTTGGGCAGCAAAATTCCCCGATGTAACAGAAACTGATTACGGCTGGGCAATCGATGCAATTGAATCAATGGCAGATGATGGGATTATCAAAGGCTATGAAGACGGGACATTTGGTCCTGCAAAAACAGTATCAAAACTTGAATCTCTAGTACTTATATCAAGAATTCTCGGTGTTGATAACAAAAAATGCGAAAAAATTGTAAATAAAGCCTGGGATAAATACGGCGAAACAGTTGCAAAATATGAACTGTCTTTCGGTCAGAAAGAGATAGCATATCTTATTTCAAAAGGCGTACTCAAGGCATCTGAACTCGATGAATATATAGCCGAAGAAAAAAGAAGCAATGCTCTTAAGAGATTTGAAGCGGCAGTTCTTTTAACAAAAGCACTCGGAGCAGAAGAAATTGCAAAAGAAATGGACGACTCTGCACTTGTATATTCAGACGCAGCCGAAATTCCCTCAAAAGCAAAAAACTATGTATCGTATGTAAGTCAGGAAAAACTTATGAACGGTATGGAAGACGGAACATTCGCTCCTGATGCAACTCTTACAAGAGCACAAGCGGCAATAGTACTCTCAAAACTTCAGTCTGCTACAGATTATGAATATAAGACAGGTCTTCTTTCCTATAT
>JAZQDA010000116.1:0-5092 GCA_045546535.1 Clostridia bacterium
AACCTTTGTTCAGGGTGTATATAATTCGTGTAACCCCGTGTTTATGTCGATTGGTTCAAGACTTGGCACATCAAAATTCTATAAATATTTCAAAGCATTCGGCTTTGGTTCAACAACAGGATTTGACCTCCCCGGCGAAGCGACGGGTACATTTCATTCTCTCGACCGCTTTAATGAGGTTGAACTTGCAACTGCATCTTTCGGTCAGGGCTTTACAGTAACTCCGCTTCAACTTGTAACTGCATATTCTGCAATAGCAAATAACGGACTCATGGTAAAACCCCACCTTATAAAAGCACTTGTCGATGATGACGGAAATGTGATAAAAAACTTTGAAACGGAAACAATAAGACAGGTAGTCAGCGAAGAAACTGCAGACACAATCTGTCAGATACTCGAGGGCGTTGCGGCAGAAGGCACAAGTAAAAATGCGTACATAGAAGGTTATCATATCGGCGGAAAAACAGGTACAAGTGAAAAAATTCCCCGTGGCAACGGGAAATATGTAGCATCATTTGTAGGATTTGCTCCTGCAGACGACCCTGAAGTTATCTGCCTTGTAATGCTTGATGAACCAATGGGTTCATCTTATATGGGCGGTGCGATTGCCGCACCTACTTTCAAAGAAATTATGTCAGATGTTTTAATCCATCTGCAGATAGAAAATGACAGTAAACAGGAATATAATTTTGTTCCAAATATCGTAGGAAAAACCATTACAGAAGCAAAAACCGCTCTTGGCGATGCAGGGTTTAAATATCAGTTTGTAGGCGAAGGGGAAAGGGTTATATCTCAAAGTCCTGCTACGGGCACTGCACTTGGAAACAATGCAATAGTTATTGCCTATACAGAGCAGATTGAATCAGATTATGTTACTGTTCCCGACCTTAACGGATATTTTGCAACTGATGCAAACCAACTTCTTATAAATACAGGTCTTAATATGAAAGTAACAGGCTCTACAATAGTAAGTACATCTGTACTTGTCGGCACACAGGACCCCCCTGCCGGAACAGAAGTTCCAAGGGGAAGTGTGGTATCGGTAGAATATAATTACACATCAAACGTCCACTAAACGCCAGTTATTTAGTGCATACAAAAAGGAGATGCTTCGCCTTTGAAACTAAGTGAAATAATAAAGGAACTCAAGGCAGTTTCAATAATCGGAAATGACAATCCCGAAATAACTTCGGTTACCAACGATTCACGCCAGTGCACAGAGGGTACTCTTTTTGTAGCCGTTCGCGGATTTCAGACAGACGGACATAAATTTGTTTCATCTGCTGTCCAAAACGGTGCATCTGCAATCGTTTGCGAAGAGGCATTAGATGGTATAGATATTCCCCAGATAGTTGTTGAAAACAGCCGAAGGTCTGAAGCGGTAGTGGCATCTGCTTTTTACGGGAACCCCAGCAAAAAATTTTCTCTTATAGGAATAACAGGCACCAACGGAAAAACAACAGTAACATATCTTGTAAAACACATTCTCGAGGAGTGCGGATATAAAGTAGGCCTTATCGGCACAAATCAGAATATGATAGGAGAAAAAGTGCTTGAAACAGGGCGCACCACACCTCACGCAATAGAACTTCAGTCAATTTTTTCTAAAATGGCTGATGAAAAGATAGATTTCTGTGTTATGGAAGTTTCGTCCCACGCACTAGAACTTGACAGAGTTTACGGGTGTAGGTACACAGTGGGAGCGTTTACAAATCTCACTCAGGACCATCTTGATTTCCATAAAACAATGGAAAACTACGCTAATGCCAAATTTAAACTTACCGAAATTTCAGATTGCTCGGTAATTAACGCAGATGATTCCTACGGCAGAAAAATGATTGAAAAATGCAAATCTGACTGCCTTTCGTACTCAACTTCAGACGAAAATGCATCTCTTTATGCAAAAAATGTAACCCTTGATTCTGACAGGGTTTGTTTTGAACTTGCAAACACCACTTTTTCACTTGCAATTCCAGGTGAATTTTCAGTATATAACGCACTCTTGGCAATAGGTATTGCAAGAGCAATCGGGATAGAAGATGAAAAAATCTCCCGGGCTCTTAAAAGTGCGACGGGCGTAAAGGGAAGAGCAGAAGTTGTTCCCACAAACACCGATTACACAGTAATTATAGACTACGCCCACACTCCCGACGGCATTGAAAATATAATAAAAGCCGTGAAAGGTTTTGCAAAGGGCAGAGTAATAATTGTTTTTGGGTGCGGCGGTGACCGTGATTCCAAAAAACGTTCAATAATGGGTGAAATCGCAGGAAACCTCGCAGATTTCTGTGTTGTAACAAGTGATAACCCCCGAACGGAAGACCCTATGAAAATCATTTCGATGATTGAAGAGGGTGTGCGCCGTACAGATTGTGAATACACAGTAATAGAAAAAAGGCGCGACGCAATAGAATATGCTCTTTCAATTGCAAAAAAAGGCGACTGCATAATTTTAGCGGGTAAAGGACACGAAACCTACCAGATACTCCCTACAGGCACCATACATTTTGACGAAAGAGAAGTTGTTAGAGATATTTTAAATTCTTGAGAAGGTATAATTATGATTTATCCCATACAACCAATAAAAGTATCAGATATTCTTTATGCCACCTCGGGCGAACTTGTGTCAGGCGAGGCAGATATGACAGTATCGGCAATAAGTTGTGACAGTCGTACCGCAACTAAGGACACGCTTTTTATTCCCTTAAAAGGCGAGAAATTTGATGCGCATATGTTCATAGAAGATGTATGCAAAACAGGTATTAAAGGCTATCTTTTTTCAGGCGATATACCTGTTTTCGATGCACCTTTTGCAATAAAGGTTAAAGATACTCTAAAAGCCCTTTCTGATATCGCTTCCTATTACCGCAGTTTATTTGACATTCCTTTCGTTGCACTTACGGGAAGCGTTGGAAAAACCACCACAAAAGAACTCGTAGCGTCTGTTCTTTCGAGCAGATATAACACCCACTTTACAAAGGGGAATTTCAATAATAATATAGGCGTTCCTTTTACGCTTTTCGGTCTTACAAAGATGCACGAAACAGCGGTTATAGAAATGGGCATGAGTAATTTCGGAGAGATTGAACTGCTTTCTCTAACTACCCGACCCGATATTGCAATCATAACCAATATCGGCACATCACACATAGAATTTCTCGGTTCTCAGGAGGGCATTTTAAAAGCGAAATCCGAAATTTTCAAAGGTCTTAAAAAGGGCGGAAAGGTTATCTTAAACGGCGATGACCCTTATCTTCTCTCTCTAAAAGACAAGTTAAAAGATTTCTGCGTTTATTATGTCGGTATAAATAATATCGATGCAGACTATGTCGCAACAGATATTACAGGCGATGAAACGGGATGCACTTTTAAAGTTAAGGACAAAACCTACACCATAAATCTTGCAGGTGTTCATAATGTGTATAACGCACTTTGTGCAATCGTTTGCGGCGAAATTCTCGGGCTTGACTATTCACACATCTCCGATGGTCTTGCCCGGTATCACGCCGACGGTATACGACAAAACATAATAAGCACAAACGGCTATAAAGTAATAAATGACTGTTATAATTCAAGTCCTCAGTCTGTAGTCGCAGCACTGAAAGTGCTCACTGATGTCAGAGCGGATAGAAAAATAGCAGTTCTCGGTGATATTGCAGAACTCGGTAAAATGAGTGAAGAACTTCACCGAGGTGTAGGAAAAGCAATAAATGATTTTAAAATTGATATACTTGTAACTGTCGGAAAGGACTCTTTGTATATCGCAGACGAAGTTTCAGATAAAGAAAAATATGCTTTTCCCGACTCAGAAAAAGCCTCAGAGTTTTTAAAAGACTTTGTTTCAAAAGGCGATGCTGTGCTTGTAAAAGGTTCAAGATGCATGGAAATGGAAAAAATCTCACAAATGCTTATATAAGGGGAGTTTGGCGTGAATAATAACATAATGATAATCTCTTCGGTAATCGCTTTTGTTATCGCAGTAATTTTTGGACCATTACTTATACCTATCTTCCGCCGTCTTAAATTCGGTCAGGAAATAAGGGAAATCGGCCCCGGTTGGCACAAAAAGAAAAGCGGTACACCCACAATGGGCGGATTTATTTTCATACTTCCCATCATAATTACAACGCTTTTGTTTGTACGCACCAAAACCGCAACAGCACTTGTACTTTTTGCCCTCAGTTTTGGTATAGTGGGTTTTATAGATGACTACATTAAAGTTGTAAAAAAGAGAAATCTCGGTCTTACAGAAAAGCAGAAATTCCTCTTAGAACTTCTTTTTTCAGTTTTATTTGTATCTGTAAGCCTTTATGGAGCAAACCTTGTTGATACAAAAGTATTTATTCCATTTGTAAAAACAACTGTTGATTTTTCATATCTCTATATTCCTTTTGTGCTTTTTGTTCTTCTCGGCACAACAAACAGTGTAAATTTAACTGACGGTGTAGACGGACTTGCAGGGTCTGTAAGCGTTATAGTATGTGCATTTTTCGCCTTTCTTTCATATGCACTCGGTGAGTACGATATAGCAATAGTAAATGCAATCAGCGCTTTTTCAATCCTTGGCTTTCTCATCTTCAACTGGCATCCCGCAAAAGTTTTTATGGGAGACACAGGTGCACTTTTCCTTGGCGGTCTTATTTCGTCAAATGCACTTCTTTTGAAAAACCCGCTTATTTTAATAATCTCGGGAGGAGTATATGTATTCGAAACTCTTTCTGTAATACTCCAGGTAATATGGTTTAAAAAGACTGGAAAGAGAATATTTAAAATGAGCCCCATACACCACCATTTTGAAATGTGCGGTTGGAGCGAGGTCAGAATAGTAATAACTGCAACCGTTGTAACACTTATTCTTTGCATAGTTTCTTATTATGCATCTGTATAAGTAATATTTGATATTAAGATAGGAGGAAACCATATTGGATACACACAAAAATATTTTCACTTTAAAACCTAATAAAAAAATGGATTATTCATTTTTAATAATAGTTATAACACTTTTGTGCTACGGTCTGATTATGGTTTTCAGCGCAAGTAGTGCGTCTGCTCACTATCAGTATGACGATGCATATTATTTTATAAAAAGACA
>JAZQDA010000117.1:0-11421 GCA_045546535.1 Clostridia bacterium
CTTTTAATTCCACTTGCCCATGTAAAAGGTTTGTCGGGGCTGAAAAAAACCGCTTTAATTGAAAGTAAATCTTTTGCAATAGTAATATTATCCATGATTTTCTCCTTTTATAATTAGTCAATAAATTCTTTAACACAACGTCTGTATGCACTGACAGGGTCATCGGCTGCTGTTATAGGTCTTCCCACAACTATGTAATCAGAACCAATTTCTTTTGCTTTTTCCGGTGTTGTAATTCTTACCTGGTCGCCAACATCTCCGTCTGCAAATCTGATTCCGGGAGTTACGGTAAGAAAATTCTTTCCGCATTTTTCTTTTACAAGTGCTGCTTCAAGCGGTGAACACACAACACCGTCAAGTCCGCAATCTGAAGCATTTTTAGCATAATGCATAACAACATCTTCAAGTTTGTGGTCAATAAGTAAATCGTTTTGCATTCTTTCTTCGCTTGTAGAAGTAAGTTGAGTAACTGCTATAAGTATCGGTCTTTCTCTGCCTTCGCGTGTTAATCCTTCGAGTGCTGCTTCCATCATTGCTTTTGTACCGAAAGCGTGAAGATTGCACATATCAACATCAAGATTTGCAAGAACTGACATTGATTTTTTTACAGTGTTTGGAATATCGCAGAGTTTAAGGTCAAGGAAAATTTTATGACCTCTTTTTTTTATTTCTTTTACAATTTCGGGACCTTCTGCATAGAAAAGTTCCATTCCGATCTTCACAAAAGGTTTTTCCTCTGTAAAAAGATCAAGAAAACTAAAAACTTTTTCTGCACTGTCAAAATCACATGCTACAATTACATCTTTGCCCATTAATGAGCACCTCCTATTATATTTTTAAGACTTGTAACGCCATATTTTTTCATAACTTCAGGCAATTTTTCTATTATATCTTTGCAAATATACGGGTCGATAAGATTTGCCGCACCTACCTGAACCGCAGTTGCACCTGCAAGTATCATTTCAATTACATCTTCTGCGCTTGAAACACCGCCCATTCCAATTATTGGAATAGATACGGCATCATACACCTGATACACCATTCTTACTGCAACAGGAAAAATTGCTTTGCCGGAGAAACCGCCCATTTTATTTGCAATTACAGGCTTTTTACTTTTTAAATCTATTCTCATTCCAAGTAAAGTATTAATAAGCGAAAGACCGTCAGCACCTGCGCTTTCACACGCTTTCGCTATTTCGGTTATATCTGTTACATTTGGACTTAGTTTTATGTATACGGGTTTTTTGACAACTTTTTTCACTGCTTCTGTTACTTTTGCTGCCATTTCAGGACTTGTACCAAAACTCATTCCACCACCATGGACATTAGGGCAACTGATATTAACTTCGATAATACCCACTTGCTCCTCGCTATCGAGTTTCTCACAGGTGTATACGTACTCATCAAGCGAAAAACCGCCGACATTGGCTATAACTTTTTTATTGAATATTTTTTTAAGTTCGGGAAGTTCTTCTTCAATAACAGCATCGACGCCTGGATTCTGAAGTCCGACAGAGTTTATCATACCTGCTTCACATTCAGCAATTCTCGGTGTAGGGTTACCGAATCTGGCATCTTTTGTTGTCCCTTTAAAAGAGAACGAACCTAAAATATTTATGTCATAAAATTCCGAAAATTCTTTTCCATACCCAAAAGTACCTGAAGCAGGTATAATCGGATTGTCCAGTTTAAGACCTGAAAGTTCTACTGACAAATCTACCATATTATTTCCTCCTTAACCAAAACAGGACCGTCTTTACAAATTCGTTTATTGCCGTATTTAGTTTTGCAACTGCAACCCATACATGCACCAAAACCGCAACCCATTCTCTCTTCAAAAGAGAACTGACCTGTAGTATTTGTTGAATTATATACTGCCTTAAGCATAGGTTCAGGTCCGCAAGTGTAGAATTCATCATATTCGATATTTTTCATTGCATCTGTAACAAAGCCCTTTATACCGTATGTACCATCTGCAGTAGTTACATATGTTTTTACGCCAAGGGCGGTAAATTCTCTTTCTCCAAACACATCAGATTGTGAATTGAAACCAAGTATTGCAGTAACTTCTTTGCCTTGAGCGATAAGTTTTTTTGCAAGATTATAAAGAGGCGGTACTCCCACTCCGCCGCCTATAAGAAGCGGTTTTTTTGTTTCTGTACTTATGGTATAGCCATTTCCAAGTCCAGTAAGTACATCTAAAGTACTATTCTTTAACCCAGACATTATCTCAGTACCTTTTCCTACGACTTTATAAATTATTGTAAGTGTATTTTCATCATAGTCATATACAGAAATAGGTCTTCTTAAATATACACCATCAAGTTTTATATTTACAAACTGTCCAGGTGCTGTTATTGAACTAGTATCGCCTTCGAGTATCATTTTGTATACATCTTTCGCAATACATTTGTTTTCTTTGATTTCTAAAAGCACTTGTTGCATTGTTTCACCCCGTTATTATATTGTAATTAAAAATCATTATATACTATTTTGCCATTATATATGGTCATCTTACACTTGCCGTATACTTCGTCGTTTTCAAAAGGTGTACTTCTTCCTTTAGTTACGAAAGTATCGGGATTGATTTTGTATTTTTCATTAAGGTCATATATACAGAGATTAACACCGTCTTCTGCTGGGAAAAAGCGTTTTCTTGGATTAACGCTCATTAGTTCTATAAGTTTTTCAAGCGTTATTATATTTTCTTTTACAAGTTTAGTATAAAGCACAGGAAATGCAGTTTCAAGACCGACAACACCCATAGCACTTGACAGAAGTCCTGTGCTCTTTTCTTCAAGACTGTGAGGAGCGTGATCAGTTGCAATCATATCAATTGTACCGTCTTTAATCCCCTCTATAAGAGAGAGCCTGTCTTCTTCACTTCTTATTGGCGGATTCATTTTGAATCTGCCTTCGTCTTTTATCATCATATCATTTAAAGTTAGATAATGCGGTGCAGTTTCGCATGTTACATCTACACCGTTGGCTTTTGCCTTTCTTATTAAATCAACACTTTCTTTTGCTGAAATATGGCATACATGATAAGATGCTCCTGTTTCCTTTGCAAGTTTCAGATCGCGTTCTATAGGTTTGTATTCACTCTCGGAACATATGCCGGGAATGCCGTTTATTTTTGAAAATTCACCTTTATGGATTACGCCACCGTTCAAAAGAGAATTTTCTTCACAGTGAGCACTGATTATTTTTGATAATTCTTTTGCCTTTAACATTGCTTCTTTTGAAAGATCATCACTTTGAACGCCTTTGCCGTCATCAGAAAATCCCGCAACAAACTCTTTCATTTCTTCAAAATTCGCAAGTTCCTCGCCTTTCTCTCCTACTGAAATTGAGCCAAAAGGTAAAACTTTACACAAAGCATCATTATCTATAATGTCGAGTTGAATTTTCAAATTTTCATAAGAGTCCGGAACAGGGTTCAAATTCGGCATAGTACAAAGAGCAGTATACCCTGCACTTATAGCCGCTTTAGTACCTGTTGCAACTGTTTCTTTATATGAAAAACCCGGTTCTCGCAGATGTACGTGAACATCAACAAAACCGGGAAATACATACATTCCTTCGCAATCATATAAAATAATATCGTCAGAAACAGAGAAAGGCAGAATTTTGTTATCACAGATGTTAAAAGATATCTTAACAAAACCATCTTGTGTATACAAATTAGCGTTTTTTAAAGCAAATTTCATTACTGCACCTCTCAAAAAAATCTTATTAAATATTACTGCTTATTTTATCACAAAAACAGTGCATTGTCAAGAAAGATAAGCCATACTAAAGGCTTTCCTTTTCAGGAAAGCCTTTAACTAAATCAACTCTTTTTATTCTTATCTTCATCACGAAGTTGTGCACGTTTAATTTTACCTGAAATTGTCTTGGGAAGTTGGTCAACAAACTCAACAATTCTTGGATATTTATACGGAGCAGTTGTTTTCTTAACATGATTCTGAAGTTCTTTTTTTAGTTCATCTGAAGGTTTGTAACCTTTTGCTAAAACTATAGTGGCTTTTACAATCTGCCCTCTGATTTCGTCGGGAACGGCAGTTATTGCAGTTTCAAACACGGCGGGGTGTTCCATAAGTGCACTTTCAACTTCAAAAGGTCCAATACGATAACCGGAACTTTTGATAACATCATCTGCTCTGCCTACATACCAGTAAAAACCGTCTTCATCGCACCATGCAAGATCGCCTGTAAGATAGTAACCGTGTGAAAAAACAGAATCGGTTTTTTCTTTATCTTTATAATAACAATCAAGTACGCCCAAAGGTTTTCCCTCTGTTATATCAAAAGCAATCTGACCTATCTCACCGGGTTGACAAACTTCGAAGTCATCAGTTAAAAGCACTGCTTTAAACCCTGCTGCCGGTCTGCCCATTGAACCTGGTTTAGGTTCGTCCCACATATATGTGCCAAGGAGTATTGGAGATTCAGTTTGACCAAAGCCCTCATACACTTTAAGACCTGTTGCAGCGTATATCTGGCTGAAAACTTCAGGATTCAGTGCTTCACCTGCAGTTGAAATGTGTTTAAGTGATGAAAGATCATATTTTTTCATATCGGATTTTATAAAAAATCTATATATTGTGGGCGGCGCACAGAAAGTTGTTATTCTGTATTTAACAATCATCTCAAGAAGGTCAGTTGGTACAAATTTATCGCTGTAATCATATACAAACTGAGCAGTTCCGGCTATAAACTGGCCATAGAGTTTACCCCATGAACATTTTGCCCATCCAGTATCTGCTACAGTAAGATGAAGTCCATCATCTACAACGTTATGCCAGTATTTACCTGTAGAAATATGTCCTAAAGGATAGTTGAAAGTATGAAGAACCATTTTAGGATTACCTGTTGTTCCTGAAGTAAAGTAAACAAGCATAGGATCATCGTTATGAGTTCTTTCGTCGCCTTCAGGTCTTGGGAAATCTATAGATTCTTTTTCGATTTCGGTGTCAAAATTACACCATCCGTCATATTCTTTATCACCTAAAACACAGCAAACTTCAAGTGTCGGGCATTCAGACAAACTGTTATCTACACTTGAACGTATTTCACCTTTATCTGAGCATATTATCATTTTGATATCAGCGCTGTTGCATCTGAAAATTATATCTTTTTTAGTAAGAAGATGTGTTGCCGGAATTGCCACAGCACCAATTTTATGAAGTGCATATATGCTGAACCAGAACTGATAATGTCTTCTTAATATGAGCATTACAAAGTCGCCTTTTTTAATACCCATACGTTTAAAAAAATTCGCAGTTTTATTAACATTCTCATTAAGTTCAGAAAAAGTGAATGTTCTCTCTTCACCCTCATCGTTGCACCATACTAGTGCTCTTTTTTCAGGTGCAGTTTTTGCATATTCTTCTATAACGTCGTACGCAAAGTTAAAATCTTCGGGTACATTGATTTTGAAATTATTGAAATAATCGTCGTAACTTTCAAACTCACTTCGATTTAAAAACTTACTAAGTAAATTCATTTGTGTTTAGCCTTTCTATGTTATAATCAGTCAGTAACAATAGCAAGGAAAGGCGCTTCCTGATTATCAAGTGCTTTCATTCCGTGCCAGTGCTTTGAATCAAAGATGAGGGAATCCCCCTCTTCAAGAATAATTTCTTTACCATTGATTATAATGCAGACTCGGCCTTTTAAGCAGTAATTAAATTCCTGTCCAGGGTGAGATGTAAGATGAACAGAAGTTTCATCAGTTGATGGAGGAACTGTAACTAAAAAAGGTTCCAGGGATTTATTTGCAAAATTAAATGCAAGATTAATATACTGATACTGTTCACGGCGTTTCACACCAAGTCCCTGTCCTGCTTTGACATGCTGATACACACTGAGTTTCGGAGCATCACCTGATAAAATCGATGTGAATTCAACATCAAATTTGTTTGCCAGTTCATAAAGTATGCTTATAGGCATATCATCTTCGCCTTTTTCATAGGAAAGATACTTTTCATGGTCAATACCGAGGTGCTGGGCAATTTCCTCAGTGGTAAATTCTGAGATTTCTCTGAGGTCCTGTATTCTCTGCCCTATTAACTTTACCTGATCATTCATAAATGTCCTCTCCTTCCGTGACATTATAATACTATTATATAATACTATGTTTAACACATTTTTGTAAATATAATTTTAGAAGTTTTATTCAAAAATTACAAAAAATATATGCATTAAAACATAAAATAGTGCAATAATATGTTTGGAAAGCGAGATGTTTAATATGAATATCAAAAAACTATTGATTGGATCTGTTTTGTGTATAAGCGTACTATTTAACTTTGCTGCTTGTTCTTCTAACACAGGTACACCCGATCAATCAAACGCAAGTGTTGACGGAAAAACTCAGAAATTAAAAGATGACATCAAACAAGAAGCCGGAGATATGAAAGACAACGTTGATAATTCTATGGATAATATGATGGGTAATTCATCGGCGAACACTCAGAATAAATAAAAAACATTTACAATAAGATAATTTTGTTGTATAATGATCTGGACAATTTGTATTATTTTTGTCCAGATTACATAATTTTATTATTGTAAACCGAAAGGATTGTTTTTATAACATGAAACAAACGACAAAATTTGTGTGTTCGGAATGTGGCTACACAACACCGAAGTGGCTTGGAAAATGTCCGACTTGCAACAGTTGGAATAGTTTTTCTGAAGAAACTGAAATACAATCATCAAGGTATAGTGCAAACACAATAACAACGAGTACACCCCCAAAGAAACTTTCTGAAATCTCCACTGACGATGCAGAAAGAATAACCACTCATATCAGTGAACTTGACCGTGTGCTTGGAGGCGGCATCGTTAAAGGTTCACTTGTCCTTGTGGGTGGTGATCCGGGAATAGGGAAATCCACTCTTCTTTTGCAAATCTGCGACAAAGTCAAAACAGAAAAAAGTATACTTTACGTTTCCGGCGAAGAATCAAGCAGGCAAATTAAACTCCGTGCATCAAGACTTAATACAAACAATGATAACCTTTATATATTAGCCGAAACTGAACTTGATACAGTAATTACATACGCAGACAAACTCAAGCCTGAAATAATGATTATTGACTCTATTCAGACAATATTTAAAAACGATATTTCGTCAGCGCCCGGCAGTATAACTCAGGTAAGAGAAGCAACTCATCATCTTATGAGATTTGCCAAAGAAAATCAGATTGCTATATTTATTGTGGGTCATATGACAAAAGACGGAAATATTGCAGGGCCTAAACTTCTTGAACATATGGTAGATTGCGTTTTATACTTTGAAGGCGAAAGAACTCAAAGTTACAGGATACTCAGAACTGTGAAAAACAGATTTGGTTCAACAAACGAAATCGGGGTTTTTGAAATGAAAGATTCAGGGCTTTGTGAAGTCAAAAACCCGTCGCAAATGCTCCTTGACGGAAGACCTGAAAATGCACCTGGCTCCACTGTTATTTGCACTATAGAGGGTTCAAGACCTATCCTTGCAGAAGTTCAGGCGCTATGCTCCCCTACCGGATTTGGAAACCCGAGAAGAACAGCAACTGGAATTGACCTCTCGAGAGCAATTCTGCTTATAGCAATTTTAGAAAAACAACTTGGTTATCCTATGCAAAACAATGATGTTTACATAAATGTTGTAGGCGGCATTAAACTTTATGAAACTGCAATTGACCTGGCAGTACTTATTGCTATAGCATCAAACTGCAAAAATTTTGTTGTTGATTCAAAAACTCTTATATTGGGAGAAGTGGGTTTAACAAGTGAAGTTAGAGCAATTTCATTTTGTGAGCAGAGAATTAATGAAGCAGCAAAAATGGGTTTTGACTTCTGCATTATTCCTTTTGCCAACGCTGAAAGCATAAAAAAACGGGATGACATAAAAGTTTTAGGTGTCAAAAATGTATCAGAAGCAATCAGATACCTGAAAAAAATTGAAGAATCCAGAAAAACCAATTAAAAAATGCGGACACTATGTTTAGTGTCCGCTTTTTTATTCAAACATTATAATTGAACACGGGTCAATTAATTCTCCGTTTTTACTTACTTCAAAATGAAAATGAGGTTCATCGCAAATTTCTGAAACGCAAGAACTGTCAACTGTTCCTATAACTTGTCCCTTATACACATTGTCTCCTTTTGCAAAAGATATATCAGATGATAAAGAAGCATATTTAAGAAGATAATCGCCGCATTTTAGCGTTACAAAATTTCCAAAAAGCATATTGTAACCAACCTCTTCAACAACGCCGTCTTCACAAGCATAAACTTCGCTTCCAAGAACGCAGGCAACATCAACACCCTCGTGTATTCTCCAGTCATCCATGGTTTTACTGTAAAGCGGAATTTCAACACTAAATGGTTTAATTATCTTGCCATATAATGGCCTTGTGAAAAGATATTCTTTTTCAACATTTTTTGTTTTAGGAGTTGCAGGATTATCCACTTTATTTGATACATTTAAATTTTTATCAAGACTATCTATGACAGTTTGAATACTGTCTTTATTAATTACTGTTTCATCAACTGTTTTTTTCTGGTTTTCTGTAGCAGGAGCATCTGTAAAATCACTATTTTCAGTAAACGAAATAATAACAAGAGACAAAACGAGAATGCATACTGTAAACATAACTTTATAAAAACCATTATTCTGATTAAAAAACTTTTTTAACATAATAACACCTCAATGCTATTATCATCTAATCTTGCGTCATTTATACTCTTTTATTTCCGTGCCTGGATAAAAATGGAAAAGTATTTCTTTATATCCCCTACCCTCAAGCGCCATATAATGTGCCCCGTACTGACTCATTCCTACGCCATGACCATTGCCTGTAACTTCAAAAACAATTTCATCTTTTTCTGATTTAATTTTAAATGCAGTTGATTTTAATTTGAACTTTTCACGAAAATCTTTAGCGTTAAACTCAACACCTGAAACTTGCAAACTTTTAACATTATTGCCTTTGGTATAGGTATAGTCTGTAATTTTAAGTTCATCTTCTGATTTAAATTTGTTTGTTTCCAATATTGAGTTCAGTCCATTAATAAACTCTTCTTTTTTTAGAGAAACTTCTGACTTAAAATCTTTTACAGTAAAATTTTCACCGCTATCTACTGATGAAAGATAGGGATAAGGTTTACTCCACACATCTTCAGATGCTTCAGTTTTTCCGTTACTTGATGCATGAAACACAGTTGACGCATAATCCCCATTATAACTTAAAAACTGTGAACTTGTTTCTTTTACACTAGTTTTTATTTTCTTTATATTTTTATCGTAATCTCTGCCCCATTTTTCTTTTAATTCTTCTGTGTTTTGATATGCCTGACAATGTGCAAAATCAGTACAAATATTTGCACCGTTTTCATGTGTTGCAGGTTGTGATATTTTTCTTAGTGCATAAGTTCTGGCGGCGACAGATTGTGCTTTTAACGCCTCAGTTTCAAACGAAACGGGCATTTCTGCTGAAACTACACCTATCAAATATGTTTCCAGACCCATAGATATTATTTCATCATTTTTTGTATCATAGACCTTTATTGTTTTTCCCGTTTCATACGCTTTATCATCGCTGTCAAAAATAAGTGACAGAGATAAAGGTATAAACATTGATACAAAAATAAGTACAAGAAAATATACAAACAATCTTTTCATATACACCTCAAAACCAATAAAAAAGAGCAAACTTACCTATAATTTTTTTAATATTATATATTTTTTTGGCTAGTTTAGAACTAAATTTCTATTTTGGTTGATTTAATGCATGAGTTGTGGTATAATTGTTGTATATTTCCAGAGAAGGCGGTGCTTATTGTGAGCAAAAATTCTGTGTCAATGGATAGCATTATGCAAAAAGCATATGGGACATATACAAATGAACAGTACGAATATAATAAATTCAATATCAAAAGAGGCCTCAGAAACCAGGACGGTTCAGGTGTACTTGCAGGATTTACCAGCATCAGTGAAGTTCATGGTTATGTTGTCAGCGAAGACGAAAAAACACCCATTCACGGTCAATTATCATACAGAGGTTATGATATTAAAGACCTTGTTACAAACGCAGGTATAAATAAAAGATATGGGTTTGAAGAGATTGCTTATCTTTTAATTATGGGCAATCTTCCCACAGAAAAAGAACTTGAAGTGTTTTGTGAATACCTTGCCGAAAACAGATATCTTCCTGATTATTTTACAGAAGATA
Source organism: Clostridia bacterium (assembly GCA_045546535.1). Taxonomy (GTDB): domain Bacteria; phylum Bacillota; class Clostridia; order UMGS1810; family UMGS1810; genus RGIG1828. Next base: position 10,231 of record JAZQDA010000117.1, read on the forward strand.
TGATTTTAAAAGCCCCCAGCCGCGACATAATGAATAAAATGGCAAGATCAGTCCTTACTCTTTACTCATATGACGACAACCCTGATCAAAATACAATGGAAAATATATTGCGCCAGTCTTTGCAACTTCTTGCAAGAATGCCGCTTGTTGCTGTATATGGATACAACGCAAAAAGACACCATTTTGATCACAAAAGTTTGATTATACATCAGCCTAAACCACACCTCAGTATTGCAGAAAACCTTTTAAGAATGCTCAACCCGACCAAAGAATTCACTGAACTTGACGCAGAAGTTCTAGATATGGCTCTAATGCTTCATGCCGAGCATGGTGGCGGTAACAACTCGGCGTTTACTTGCCGTGTTCTCTCTTCCTCAGGTACAGATACATACTCAGCGATAGCAGGTGCTATCAGTTCTCTTAAGGGCCCTAAACACGGCGGTGCTAACCTTCAGGTTATGAGAATGATGGAAAACATTATGAAAAATGTAAATGACTGGTCAAGAGATTCTGAAATTTACGATTATCTGGAAAAAATTGTAAGGAAAAAAGCAAACGACAGAAGCGGCCTTATTTATGGTATGGGACACGCAGTTTACACGTTATCCGACCCGAGAACAGACCTTTTGAAAGTGAAGGCAAAAGAACTTTCTGTGCAAAAAGGCCTCCAGCATGAATTTGATTTATATGAAAGAGTTGAAAAACTTGCTCCGCAGGTTTTTGCAGATGTTAAAGGTGCTTCAAAAGATTTATGTGCAAATGTCGATTTCTACTCTGGCTTAGTATATAATACTCTTAAAATACCTGCTGAAATGTATACACCTATTTTTGCTATTGCAAGAACTGCAGGTTGGTGTGCTCACAGAATTGAAGAAGTGCTTTGCTCAGAAAGAATTATCAGACCCGCATATAAGAGCCTTTGCAAAATCGGTTCAAGAACATACGTTCCTATCGATGAAAGATAACATTTAAAATATTACTTATAAACAAAAACAGAGTATCCTAAAGGGTACTCTGTTTTTTATGTGGGCGAAGACGAGGCGTGAGTAAAACAATCCTGTGAATTGTTTTGTAGCCGAGAGTCCCTTCCAAAGAATACGAGCGAAGTGAAGTATGATTTGGCATTTTGAGTTACACAAAAATAAACCCGTAGTTAAGCCTATCGGGTTTATCAAACAGATGCGGGCGAAG
>JAZQDA010000118.1:0-6263 GCA_045546535.1 Clostridia bacterium
GCCATCTTCCTGCTGTACGTCCTTAATTAAAGTTTTTTCGCTCCAAATCAGATAATATTGAAGGTCTAACTGGAAGCCGTTCTTTGCCTGTGCATTCCACTTGTTATATTGTTCTCTTGTCAATTTTGCCATCGTCGTTTCCTCCTGTTTTATGCTCTCGCTTGATTTAAAAAATAATTGTAATCGGGTACGGGTGTTCCGTCCGGTCTGATGTATTCGGTCTTGAATGTTCGGGGATTCATTCGCACGGTTACGCCTTCGGCGTGTTGTGCCTCTGCCATCTTCATTGCTGCGTGTTCGTGTACGCTCATCACCTTATCAAATACTGACATTGTTATAACTCCCTTCGCTATTCGTCTATAACTTGCTGCTCATTCGTTGCAATGAGACAAACATAATAAAAATCATCGTCGTTGATTGTATGCAGGATGTAGCCGCATTCGGGTTCAATCTCGCAGGTTGTGCCGTGGTTGATGTTATACTCTATGTGTTCGCCCCAGATTTCAAAAAGTTTCGGGTGCTTCTTCTGTAACTTATTCAAGAACGCCTTCAGGCTTTTGCAGTGTCTTTCAAATTCGATTTCTTGATACCGTTTCATTGTGTACCTCCTGCCCGTCAAGCCGTTAGCGCAGCCGTGTTATAAATGGGTGATGGTGTTATTCACCCTTATTATTTAAAATAAATGTGTTCTTTGCTGACTTCGTGCATAATGCTTTCTTGATTCAATGCGTCCTTCAATTCCTCTATAATATCATCGGCGGCGATTTCGTCATCGCTTGCGATTTCTACACGGATGGACGGCTCGAACACGATTCGACCACTGGAAGCCATTCTATAAACGCCGGAGCATTCAATCATAGTGAAGGCGAAAATTCCAAACTTTCCGATTAAAATTTCCGCTATTTTTTCCTTCGCTTCGGGGGTTGCGATTTCTTGCTGCTCTGTGTCTTTGTCAAATAAGCCGATTGTAAATTGATTTTTAATCATCATAAAAAATCCCGTCCTTCTGTGGTTTATTCTTTGGCGGTGGTGTTGTTCCATCTTATTTTTACCGCCTATTTTTTAGAGGCTCTTGCCTCCTTGCATTATCATTATAGCATAGTGCTTGCAGTTTGTCAATACCTTTTTTAAAATTTTTTGAAAAATATTTTTTGCGGGTATTGCTGAACCGTTGACCGGCTGCGCCATTATATTATAATGTGGTAATGCTTGCGAACATTGCCGGGACTCTGTAACGGTTGCCCGTGTTTTATGTTCTGATGGTATAATAGCATACTGCTTGCAGTTTGTCAATAGGTTTTTTGAAATTTTTTTAAAAATCTTTTTTAGGTGCTAAAAATGCCGGGTTAAATGTTCATATACCTATATTATAATAATATGGTGCATTTATGCAGGTATTGCCATCGTAAAATGAAAATAGGAATCATTATTATATAGTGATATGGGGGAAAATACGAACAGTTAAAAAATTTTATCTTGCAGCCGTTGCAATTCTCGAAAAAATCGAAAATCAAAAAATATTTTCTTTTCCTATTATATGCAGAATCAGAGAATAAAACAAAAATTTTATTGATTTTTGCAAGTCTTTTTTTTGTGCTTTTATAGACTTGTAACCGGTAAAGGCTCAATATATGGGGGTATGTTTACATTTACGGCAAAACCTTCAGAGCCGGAAATCAGGGTATGTGTTCACTTTCACTCTCACCATATTCATTTTTTCATAACCCCTATAAACCCTCAATTATTGGGACTTACCGAAAAAGTACCCTTAACAGTACAAACCCTCAATTATTGGTAGTTTGGAACGAAAATCGAACATCACCGAAAACGTCATTTTGAACAAGTAAACCCTCAATAATTGGGAGTTAGAACCTTAATTTTTCGGTGTACCGAAAACATATCTATTTTAGCACCATTTCTATTCATTTTGTATGCAATTCAAACACTCAATTCTTGGGAGTTTGCATTTCAAATATGAATAATCTTGCATAAGAAATCAGGTATATTGTACCCGCATTTTTGATTTTCGGAAAGAATATGACCCTCAAAATGGTCAAAACATTTGGTATTTTCATACCGAACATTTACCGAAATCAGGTACATTTGACCCCGAAGATATTTACTATTGACACTTTCGGGAAGAATGGTCGAATGGAATACTATACTTATATAAGATAAATATAGTAATACAATTAAGTATAGTATTAAATAAGGATTAAGACTATTCTTGATTTATATACTGTTAGAGGATTAAGAATAGTCTTAATATATATATATATAATATATAAGATGGAGAAAACCACAGGACAGAAGATAGTTGGACGGTGGCTCGTCTTTGCCGGGAGTGAGGGGGCGGCTGAACTTTTTTAAAAATATTTTGGAAAAACCTCTTGACAGATGTTTAAAGGTGTGCTATAATGGCATTGCGAATAAGAAGAACCATAGTGATAATTGGAATTCCCTCTCGGTGGATAGGGGGATATGTTTACATCAAAAAACTTTTATAAGGGAAGGAGGCAATATATGCTTTGGAAGTAATCAATGAGAAAACAGGCAGACCGCCAAAAGATTATACGGATTCGCAATGGCAGCAAGATTTAATTCGTATCAGAGCAGTGGTTCAACCATCATCATTCAAGAGGATGAGAGTTATTCCAGAACCTCGGAATTTCGTAGGCACTTATCACGGCAAGACTCAATATCAGTGTTACTGTGATTTCATCAACGATGTGCTGAACAGTATTAGACGAGGAAAGCCGGACTACTGCTATTACATATATCAGATTGCAGAACTACTGAAATATGAACACGACAGATTACAGGCAGTGTGGTTAGAAGAAGAACGCTGCTTTAAATTAAGCCTTAATAAATAAGATGGAATAATACGGAAAGAGATTTATGAAGAAAAGAAATAAACTATTACCTCTTGTCATCGTTTTAATCATTCTATGTGTATCACTCATTATCGGTGTTGTGGTTATCTCTCAAAACAATAGAGATAGTAATGCCGGTAACTTCCTGCCGATTGATAATGCAGCAGATGATTGGAATGGTAATCAAGAACTACCAAAGGCTTCTCTTGGAGATAAGCCAGCGATTGCGATACCCGGATTTAATGAATTGGTTTTTATAGCAGACCAAACTACACAGAAAGTAAATTTCTACAACCCAGAGATTAACGATTGCTTATTCCTTATGAGTTTATATGTGGATGAGGAACTGTTATGGAAATCTGGATATGTGAAGCCCGGAGACGGCTACTACGAGATAGAGTTGAGTCGTGCGTTGCCGGAGGGCGAAAATTTCAAAAACGGATGCTTACGCATCCAATGCTATAAGTTGGATGGTACAACTTTAAATTCAGCCAAAGTAAACTTCAAACTAATGATTGTTAAAGGAGACGAATAGAAACGATATGAAAAGATTGATTTCAATTCTAATTGCTCTCTGCCTATTATTATGTATGACACCTATGACCGTATCGGCAGATAGTCAGGTCTATGAGGGAACTGGCTCGGCAACGATGTCGTATCGAGAATATAGTTCATACTGTATCTTGATACCGGAGTTCATTGATGCAGAAGCCGGTTATTACACCTTTCAGGCAGAGTATTTAAACATTACCGATTATGAAAAGGTATTTGTAACAGTAACAAATCTTGATGAAAATAATAGACTTCTCTTTACTCACGAAAGCGGCAACTACACCTTGAAGAAGAATCTGGAAGTATATGAGACTACTTATGGAGCAGGGCTTCCAGACGGTATGCCGCAGAACTGTGTCGGCTATTTTAGTGGAGAAGATACCACATCGAAAGTTATGTTCGGTGTTGGGTTCGATAACTACGAGTGCGAAAGAGCAAGAGCAGGTCTGTATTCTGCGACAGTTGAATTTGCTGTTAATTTAGGCACTTAAACAATAAAGCATTTTAGGAGGTAAATGGATTTGGAACAAAAAAGCGTACATAAGTTCATTTACAAGATTGAAAGTAAACGATTGAAAAAGGCGAAGTGGGAACTCTCACTACCGCTGAAGGTGGCGATGAGAACTTGTCCCGAAGTAATTGTTTCTCTTAATGATAGTCAATGCCTACGCTTCATTGACGAAATGAATGGAGTTAAAGATTTAAACGAGAGAGTGCGTAATATTCAAAAGAAAATCAGGAGCATTAAGAAACAGCCTAAAAGTCGTGAGACCAAAATGCTTATCTCCAACTACTACGATACTCTTTACGATTTACAATTTCAGAAAGATTATGTCTGTGTCATTATGAACAGCGAGTCCGACTATGACAGAGCCAACCAAGGGTTCAGTATCAATTACGGCAAGGTCGATGGCAAGGACTGCATTATCAGATATAAGAGATTCCTCGGTACAAATGGCGGCATCAAGAATTCTACCATTGTGTATGTGAATGAGGAAATATATCCCGAACTGAAAAAGAGACTGGACGACGGCAGAGACAAAGAAAAGGAATTAGTACCTGCGAAATTAGAGGCTTACCAAGCACTCATTTGCTCCGGCTCTATCCCGCTCCCAGAGCCAAAGGGAATTATAGTCGTTGATGATTGTATCACCAAGTTTAAGGAAGATGTAATTCTTATTAACGATGCTGCGGATGGTGAACCACTCCTAACCTACGAAAAGGACTACGAGATTGAGCATAATGATTCGGACGGCTTCGGTCTTATGCTCCCCTCTTACGCCAGACGTGTGAACGAGTTCTTAACAGGTAGTGAGGAAGTCATCTCTGGAATGAATACCCGCTATGCTTGGAATAAAGGTATGCTCTACACTTTTGACTTCGTGGAATTTGCGGAGACCATCGCTAACACCTATGAAGTCACTGATATTTGGGGTGATAAGAGAGATGTCCGTGATGCGGAAGTCATTCTTACCGCTTCTATGCTGAAACTGTGGGACAGTTACAAGAGTTGGGAAGATTACTATTCTCATTGCGAGGAAAACCACTATCAGTTTTCAACTCCGAAAATCACGCCGGAAGAACTTGAAAATGTTCGTGATACAAACTACCAATTCTTACAAAGTTATGAGTTCTCTGACGAGGAACTGATGGAGTTGTGTCAGCCGACCATTGATGAAATTAGAGATGTCATCGGTTTGGACTATCGAAAGAGTCTCACCTTTCTTGCTGGATTTAGTCTTAATGAAGATAATGCCTTTAATGACAATCTCGAATACTATGTGAGAGCATTGATGATTGACCAGCGAATGATTAACGACCCATTTATACGCAAGAAGATTTACAATATGATTAAAAAGCGTATTGAGATGGGTGAGCGTGGCGCAATTCGTGTGAATGCCAACTTTGCTATGATTTCGGGAGACCCATACTCCCTCGCACAGAATATGTTTGGGCTGGAAGTGACCGGTCTTTTGAAGAAAGGCGAAGTCTACCACAAGTATTGGCTCGACAAGGGTGCAGACGAGATTGCTTGTTTCCGTGCGCCGATGACCTGCCACAATAATATCAGAAAGATGAAACTTGCAAAGGGCGAAGATGTGCTTCACTGGTATCAGTATATCACCACAGCCTTAATTTTCAACTCGTGGGATTCTGCTTGCGAAGCGATGAACGGTGCAGATAAAGACGGAGACACCAATATGTGTACTGACAACCCTATCATTGTCAATAGGACAAAGAACTCTCCTACTATCATCTGCCTTCAGAAAAAGGCTGAAAAGAAAGTGCCGACAGAGGAAGATATTATTGCATCTAATAAGTTGGCTTTTAATGATGACATCGGTGTGGTAACAAACCACGTAACCAGTATGATTGAAGTGCAGTCCGGCTACGAACCCGGCACACCTGAATATGAAACTCTTGCCTACCGAATTATGTGTGGTCAGTTGTACCAGCAGAACACAATCGACAGAGCCAAGGGCATTATCGCAAAGCCGATGCCATCCAACTGGTACACATTGCACGAGAGCAAGGTCGGAGAGGATGACGATGCCGAGACAATCAGACAAAAGGAATTCAACTTCCAGATTGCAGCGGCGAAAAAGCCGTATTTTATGACCTATGTATATCCGAGGCTGAAATCAGAGAATGATACATACATCCGAAACAACAATCGTGGAGTAATCCGAAGATTTAACCAGTACGGTATCAACAGCATTGAGGACTTGGAAAATTTTGAGGATAAGACCGATGCTATGACCGAGTACCTTGATTACTACTACAAGCGAATGCCTGTCGGCAATAACCCTTGCGTGGTGAACCGCATTACGTGGATTT
>JAZQDA010000119.1:0-9362 GCA_045546535.1 Clostridia bacterium
AACTGTTTCCCCTACTCTTTTATCAAATGCCTTGGGCAATATATAATCAGCAGAAAGTTCATCATCTGATACAAGAGATGCTATCGCATACGATGCGCTGATTTTCATCTCATCATTTATATCACTCGCTCTGACATTTAAAGCACCTTTGAAAATACCAGGAAATGCAAGAACGTTATTTATCTGATTGGGGTAATCAGACCTTCCTGTTCCCACTACAGCAGCACCGCCACGCTTGGCATCTTCAGGAGATATTTCGGGCGTCGGATTTGCAAGAGCAAACACTATAGGTTTTTCTGCCATTGAAGAAACCATTTCACATGTAACAAGATTCGGTGCAGAAACACCAATGAAAACATCTCTGCCTTTTAGCGCATCAGAAAGATTTCCGCAAATTTTGTCAGGATTTGTAATTTTTGCAAGTTCAAGATGAGAAGGTGATAAACTCTCATCGCCATCACAAATTATACCAAACTTATCAACCATTACAATATTTTTCAATCCCATTTTAAGAAGATGATTGGCAATAGCCGTTCCTGCACTGCCTGCACCATTAATTACAACTTTGACATCTTCTTTTTTCTTTTTAACAACTTTTAATGCATTTATTAGTGCTGCGCTGACTACGATAGCAGTACCATGTTGGTCATCGTGAAAAACAGGAATATCACACATTTTCTTGAGGCGCTTTTCAATCTCAAAACATCTTGGTGCAGAAATATCTTCAAGATTTATGCCCCCAAAACTTCCTGAAAGAAGATACACAGTACGAACTATTTCGTCAACATCATTAGATTTAATGCAAAGTGGGAAAGCGTCAACATCAGCAAACTCTTTAAAAAGTACGCATTTACCTTCCATAACAGGCATACCCGCCTCAGGTCCGATATCACCGAGTCCAAGCACTGCTGAGCCGTCAGTTATTACTGCAACAAGATTATTTCTCCTTGTAAGTTCATATGATTTATCAACATCTTTACTGATTTCAAGACAGGCTTGGGCAACACCAGGAGTATAGGCTAACGATAACTCTTCTGAATTTTCAACCTTCACCCTTGATACAACTTCAATTTTTCCTTTCCATTCATAATGTTTATCAAGACTTATTTTTCTTATGTCCATAAAAACCAACCCTTCATTATGATATTAACTTTTGGTAATTCTCTAATAAATAATGACAGTTTAGTAATTTTTCTTCTATTGAAGAAATATTGAAATAATAATGATTTGCCGCCTCATAACCAATTTCAGGAATATAACACATTATCCTGTAAACTTCTTTTGCAATTTCAATTTCATTATTTATTATACTGATTATTTCACTTATGATATTTTTGTCATTATCGACTTTGAGTCTGTCTCTGAGCAAAACAAATTTTATCTGATTATATGATGATTTAAATAAAGAATAAGTTATATATGAAACGTCGTACAATTCAGTGTTTTTAAGAGGCGAAAGATCTTCTAGCCCCTCTTCCCATTTTTCGCTGATTACTTTGAACTGATTTTCAAAAACATCTTCCGGATACACGCTTCTCCAACTATGTATATCATCATACGAATAACAAGTCATTGTAGATTTATATCCTGTAGGTTTAAGATAGAGCGGGTTTGATGGACCGCCATTTTGCGGACCATTATACAGAACTTCCACATCAAACGGGAAGTTAGCAAATGCTTCGCAGAATTTATCTGTTGCTTTCATTATAAGTTTGGATTTGTCACCGTAAACGGTTTTAAGTGATTTTTCGAAATCAGGCTTATCAGAGCCGTTTTCAACAAAGAACAGTTCACTGATGAGTTTGATATTTGGAGATGCATAACCGCCGAGTGTCCAACTGAGCATAAGATTATCAACTTTTGCATCGATTACACCCCGAATAATATCGAACACCGTTCTGAATACGGGTACATAAGGCGTGGTAGAGCACTCCCAAGTGTTATTAATCTGAAGTTTTACACATGTTTCGTGACCTTTTGCCTTAGCGTAATCCCAGCGTTTTCTGCTTATTTCGCTCATACCGCCAACAGAAATAGAGTACTCGCCAAGTTCTCCATTAATACCGCCGCGCTCGAACGAAATATCAGTTTCTCATTTGCATTGTAGTCCAAGATTTCGAGGCATCATATCTATAATTTTCTCAACATTTTCATCTGTAAATCCAAGTTTTTTATCCCATGCCCAATCCCACGCGAAAACCTTAATAGATTTATCAACACTGTAGACTGCATCAGCAATAACTTTATTAACTTCAGCGACAAGTTCCCAAGGTTCTCTGTTTGCACATCTCGGACATGGTTCTTGGCTTGGTAACCACGCCGATTTACAGTGTGTGGCATTTTCTGACATGGAAATCGTGAAAAATCCTCCAATGCCCTGAACAGAAGTGCATAATTCTATAATTGAATCTGCAAGATATTGCTTTGTTTCATCAACCGAAGTGCACATACAGTAAGATTTACCTCGAAGAGAACCTTTTAAATGTGGATATTTGTCAAAGAATGATTCAGGCATTGCTCTTGGTTCATTTATATATAGATACACTTTAATTCCGTAAGTTTTTGCCCTCTCAATTAAATTTCGTAAGTTTTTCTGTCTGTTTTCCCAACCAATAGACATTTCAGGGGCGTATTTAAATTCAATAAGTCTGTAAAGAACAGCCTGAAGCCATATACCGTTAACGTCTATTCTTGCATATTCTTCCAAAAGTTCATCATCACAATACTTTTTACTGTCTACATCAAATGCAGTCTCGTATAAACCGCAATAAAGATAAATAAACCGGGCATCAAACCTCGGTTCTCTTTTAAACTCTCCGCAAGACAGATACGCACCACCGGAGAGTTTCATCATGTCTTCAAGACGGTATAGTGCTCTTAGTATCCCATTATCTCCACCCGCTTTAATATCAATCTGGGTTTGAGTAATTTTAATTTCATGATATTCCTCTTTTTTTGCAGGAATAAAAGAAAGTACTATTTTAAATTTATCACCGCAAAGATTAACACCAAAATTTTTGTTTGTATTTTTAATAAAACGGTCATACATGATGTCTACAATTTTACTTCCGGTTTCATTTAAAACGCACCAATTGTCATTGAGCGAAAATTGAGTACTTTTTATACTTGAATTTTCAACAAACTGATTTTTACCATATGTAAAATCAAACGGTTTTCTTTTTATTGTCCCCTTTTCCTTATAGAGATCTTCTATTATGGTTTTAATTTTTTTAGTTTGTTCTATCTGCTCTTTGGTCAAAGGTACGTATTGAATCTTATCGCAAAGCGGTTTAGAACCGAGTTTGAATCCTAAAAAATCATCTTCTTTCAATATGTGAGCAAGTTTTTCTTCACTCCAGTCCCCCAGAAGTTTTAGAAGTTGTTCATAAGGGAGAAGATGCCAGTTTGAACGGATAATGGTTATATACCCTTTCTCGTCCCATATTGACGTATCGTCCTGAGGCAGAAGACCCATTCTTGCCGCTTCTTTTTCTATGTTTTCAACACTTGTTTCTAAAACATATGCAAGTCTCTTTTTGTCCACCATTCCCCAGTTACGAAAAATAAACACTTGTTGAGGTGTAGGAAACCACTCAGGAACAAGACCTGGTTTATCGATATTTGGAAGTATTGAACTCATAATATGTTTACCCTTTCATTGAAAAAATAAGTATTTTACACACACCAAATAGTATATCAACATATCATATTTATGTCAATGAAATATTGTTTGAATATGCCTTATTAAATTGCCGAAACTATCTTAACATTATTGATTTTTGTTACTTGGAAAATTGTATCTTTTATTTTTGCGACATCTGCATCTGTGAGTTCTTTTTTTGCTACAGTTACATTTACATTATTATCAGAGATAAACACCACAGAATCAGGATAACCTTTAGTTTCCAAAAGCGACTCACATCTCCCTTCATTATCCATGTTTTCTGCTATTTTCAAAAGATTTTTTTCTGCTTCATCTTTTGTATTTTGCGATACATTCGGGTCGCTTATGGTTTTTGATAGCAAATCACACGCTTTGCTCCTTACAATATCTCTATTTATTTTAGCGTCAGAAATCGAGTTGTTTTGCCCCGAAACCATTACTGCTTCACTTGATCTCGGCTCCTCAGGGGCAGTATTATCTGTTGCCACAGAAACAGGTACATCTTCATTTCTCGAAAAAATGCCCGAGTTTAATACAGCCGACACTGCAAAAAGCAATATTACAGCAACAAGAGTTATATTTTTCTTTTTAATAGTTAAAAACAATTGTAAAACCTCCAAACTATGTTGATTTTAATACTTTTACTTTATGAACAGGAATAGAAAGAACGGACGAAACAGCGTCTATTATAACATTTTTAATTTCAGGTGTATCAAGTCCATTTGCAACCACTAAAACTCCGCCTATTTTGGGGTAATTACTTTTATACACAAAAGGCTCAGATTTTGTTTTTTCGCCAGTGAGAACTGTTTGTTCCCCTCCTTTTGAATCGCTATCTTTAAGAGCAAACTTTTCTTCGCTTGTTTCATACAGTATCAAAACCTTTGTTTCACCTACTCCTTGAACTTTTGACAAGATATCTTCAAGATTTTTTTCCAAATCATATTTATCTTCTTTTTGTTCAGTTGTCCGATTTGTTTGTGGCGGTGCTGTTTGATTTGTTCCTTTGTTAAAAGATTTTGAAAAAACAATAAGCAAAATCCCTGAAACAAGAACCAAAACAAGAACCATCTTGATTTTTTTGCAAGAAAAAAACCCGGATAAAGTTTCAGTTATATTCACAAACCACCCTCACCTCATCTTTTTCGTTTAAAAAAGTTTTTTTAACATACTCTTCAACAAGAGAAATATCAATATCCTTGTTTTTGCAGATAACATCAACTTTTAGTGATGTATAATCTTCTGAAACAAAGACATCAACATCTGCCGACAAATTAAGGTTGTCAAACAAATTGTTTTTAATCTTTTCAGAAACCTTTTGCTCAAAAACAGGCTTTATTTCGTAAGTTTGCACATATTCACTTTCTGCAATCCATAAATCAGCAACATCCATACTTAGTGGCGGAAAAGAAAATAATGTGTGTACTATAAGAATACCTCCTGCCAAAACATAAAGTTTTTTATATTTTTTACCATGTATTATAACACTGCCAAGTTGAATTAACGCGCAGAGAATTATGATTTTAATTACATACATTTTTACATTTTCCATATCATAACCCCGCAGAAGAAATTACACCGATTATAAGTACAAAAATAACTGTTATAAATATGACCATTCCGCCAAGTGTAACGAGAACTTCACAAACTGAATCAAGCATAGAGCCGAGTTTTGTCTGCGAAAACAGTTCACATGCAGAAGCAGACAACCTGAAAGAAAATACGGCAACAAAAATTTTAATTACAGGAATTAGACATATAGATAACAGTGTCAAAAATCCTACATATCCGATACTGTTTTTCATAATAAGAGAAGATTGAACTATCCCGTTTAATGCTTCAGATAAACAAGCACCGACAACAGGTACAAAATTGGCAACTGCATATTTCGCAGTACGTATTCCTATATTATCACCCGCAGAAGCAGAAAACCCGCTGAATGCTAAAATTCCGGCAAATACTGTCGTAGTTATGCCAAGAATATATTTGACTGTCTTAGATATAAGTTTTATAAAACGGCTTAAGTCAACTGAAGATGAAAGTCCCGATACTATTGAAAGGATACCGCAGATAAATAAAAGCGGACAGATAATTTTTTCAATAAAATGCGTTATAAACACCGATATAACCATAAAGATACCTTGTACTGAAACAGCGGTTGCTCCATATCCTGAACCTACGAGCACAGAAGCATATGTAGGAATTGCAATATCCATAAAATCAGACAGATCCCTGATAGAACTAAAACATATATCAGTTATTTCCCTGAAATTGTAAACTATAACCGAACCACACATACATATGCATGAAAATTGTATAACTGTATAAATATTTTCTTTTTTTACATAAATTCCGGCTAACGATGTTATTATCGATATCAGAATAACCGAAAAAAACATCAGCCACGAGTCTTTAATAACCGAAAACAAATAATCATATATTTTAAGGAAAATCTTTTGGGCTGTGTTCATTTCATTTTCAGACTCTTGTGTAAGTTCCAGTTCATCATAGTTCTGAGTATTTATAATAAAGTCTTCTTGCAATTCATTAATATCTTCAGATTTTTCTGCAAGAACACTTACGCAGTTGACGTTAAACAATAACAAAAATGTAATTAAAATCAGGGGAAATTTTTTCATAATAAGTTTATCATTCCTACAATAGTGTTTATTAAATCCAGAAATTCAGGCAGACACATACAAAGAATAATTGTTTTACCTGCAAATTCTATTTTTGAAGAAAGATAACTTTCACCCATATCATCGCACATTTCGCACGAAAACTGACAAAGAATTGATATACCTATAATTTTAAGTATAATTGCAAAGTAATCAGATACAGATTGAGTGCTGTGCGAAACTTTCTCTATTAATGAAATCACACGAGACATATACGGTAATATAAGATACCAGCATACTGCCCCGCACGTCAGTGCCAACACAGGAACGAATGAAGGAACAATATTTTTAACTGTTAAAACTGCTATTGAAGAAACTATACAAATTCCTATTATTTTATATACTATTTCATACATATTTACAAATCAAATAATGTTTTAATTGTAGTGAAAAGGTCGCTTATTTGTTCTATTACCATCGCCATTACAACTACAAGACCTACCAATGTTATCATAAGCGCCTGTTCTTCCCTGCCAGATTGAACCAAAAGCCGATATATTATAGCAACAACTATACCTATTGCCGCTATTTTAAATATTAAATCAACTCCCAAAAGTACCAACTCCGTAAAATCATATTAAAAAAATAACTATCAGAACACCGGCATATATGCCAAGTTTGGCGCATATATCATCAGTTTTTCTTGTTTTGTTTTTTATTTCTTCAAATTCATCATCAGCATTTTTCATAAATGCATCAATATTTTCAACTTGTGTATGAACATCTCCGCTTCCAAGAATAGTGCCAAATTTCAAAAAAATATTCAGGTCTTTTTTGTTGTAAACTGTAAGACCTTCGCATTGTTTTACGCTTTCTGCCCATATTTCCGACATTGGTTTTCCCTCGGAATGTTTTGCATTGTCCAAAAAAGTCTTAAATATAAGCGAATTGTTTTTATCAGAGATTTCAATAACCTTTTTTGTTGCTGTTATAATATCTGTTAAATTGCATCTGATTTCCGTTTCAAACAGTTTTAAACATAATGAAAGATTTTCGAAAGATTTCATCTTGATTCCGTTTTCAAATTTGAACGAATAACCAAGTAAAGTGCAAGATATAAGAACCAAAAACGAACCTGTAATTTTCAAAAACAACACTTAGTTACCCTCCTAATATTTTTTCTATTGTTCCAACACCTTTTCTTTTTGAAAGCACTATGACTGTTTCAAAGAAATTTACTCCATTCAGAGATGTTAATTCATTGATGTTTTCATCTTTACCGTGAACTGATGCAATTATTGCACAGCCTGACTGTTTTGCAAAAAGTGCAGATTTATAATCTTCATGACTACACATCTCATCAACAACTATAACATCAGGACACATACTTCTGACAACTATTGGAACTGCTATATGCTTAGGACAACCACTCATCAAAATATTATTTGTACCAATATCAAGTTGGCTTTTGCCTCCGACACTGCATGCAAGTTCATATCTTTCATCTATAACAGCGCATATACCTGTATCTGTTTTTTTATTATCACTTCCGATAATTCTTGCAATATCTCTTAAAAGTGTTGTTTTACCGCATCCAGGCGGAGAAATAATAAGGGTATTTTTAAAAGTTTTATCTTTATAAATGAAATCAAGCAATGGTTCGGCTATACCGGGTTTCTCATGAGATATCCTGAAATTTAACGAATAGATTTCATTAACAGATTTAATCTTGTCATTTTCGACAGTGCAGTTTCCAACAATCCCCACACGGTTTGCACCGCTAAGTGTTATGAATCCGTTATTTATATATCGTGAATATGTATACACTGATGAAGCGGTTATCATTTCAAAAATTGCATTAATATCTTTTCTTGATATATTGTAAGCACCGTCAGGTGTGTTTAAAACTCCATGGTGCGACAGATATCTTCTTTGTGCCCCCAGTTCAATCATTAACGGACCGTTACAATTCATTCTTATGTTGGTGATTTCACTCCAGATGCTATTATCCAAAAAATCAAATAATTTGCGTATATTAAACGGAAAATAATTTAATATTTCCGTTCCTTTTAAATTCTTGTCCAAAGTAACCACTCCTGAAGTTATTATATTTTTGACCGCTTTATTTTAGAACTTATTTTCTTGACAAAAGATATAAATATGGTAAAATAATTTATACTACATTCTTTTACGGAGATGAAAGTTATGTTAACCTCTACGGGCAAAGAACTTTTAAATTTATCTGATGACGAATTGATAGTTCTTTCAAAAAACGGAAACGGATACGCAACTGAAATTTTGCTTGAACGCTACAGAAATTTTGTAAGGTCGCGCTCAAGAACATATTTTCTTATAGGCGCAGATAAAGAAGACATAATACAAGAAGGTATGATTGGTCTTTACAAAGCAATCAGAGATTATAAGCCCGAAGCACAAGCCTCGTTTAAATCCTTTGCTGAATTATGTATCACACGTCAAATAATAACGGCAATAAAAACAGCGACCAGGCAAAAACATCTCCCACTTAATTCTTACATATCACTTAATAAACCGGTGTATGAAGATGAAAGCGAAAGAATACTGCTTGACACAGTGATAGAAAGAAAAAGACTTGATCCTGAAGAGATAATGATTGACAAAGAGAGATTTTCATCAATTGAAGAAAAACTATCACAGATTTTAAGCAAACTTGAATGGAATGTTTTGCTTAAATATCTGGAAGGTAACAGTTATGTTGATATAGCGAGAAAAATTGGGAAAAGCGAAAAATCTATCGATAACGCTCTCCAGAGAATTAAAAAGAAAATTGAAAAGCACATTTTAAGTGAAAACGACATCTAATTTGTATGTTTTCAACAAAACAATATGGCACATTTTGACGAATTAGTCAAAATGTGCCATTGCTTATTACTGTATATTGTGGTATTATTATCACATACCACAAGCAAACTACTTTTTCATTTTCTCTCCTTATACATAGGAAGCAAAAACAGGCATTTAATATGCCTGTTTTTGTGTTTTAAAATCGTGAAAACAAAAGAAATCCAGAGATATCTCTTGTAAACCGGAGAAAAAATTTG
>JAZQDA010000120.1:0-3261 GCA_045546535.1 Clostridia bacterium
CGGGTTCGAATAATCCTCCAATGGCTAAACAAAAAAGAGAAAACACAAAAGTGTTTTCTCTTTTAATTTCTTAATAACCAGATTTTCCTCTGCCTCTTTTTGACTCGATATTTCTTTTAATATCGTGCATTTTTTCATCACTTGCCTGTTTGAATTTATTGAGTTTGTCTTCAAACGAAAGGTCATGGTCTGAAGGTCTTCCCCAGTCAAATTCAATGGGCTGTGCACGAAGATCTGTTTCGGGGAGTTTAGGAGTACGCGCTTTCTTTTCAAAACGGGGTTTCGCTGAAGCGGGTACTTCGCCTTTTTCAATCATAGCCTGTTTTATAGAAAGACCTATTTTGCCTTTTTTGTCGGGCGGAAGGACTTTCACATCAACAGTGTCGCCGACTTTAATATGTTCATTTATATCTTTTACGAAAGACGTGGAAATTTCAGAAATATGTACAAGTCCTGTTACTCCGTCGCCAAGGTCTATAAACGCTCCGAAATTTGTAACACCTGTAACTTTACCGCTTATGATTTTGCCTTCTTCAATCTGCATTTGTAAATATGCCCCCCTGGTTACCTTTAGTTGTCATTTGAGTTAATGTAAACTTTATCTCCCGGTTCAACAAGTCCGAGAGTTTTTTTTGCAATTTCTTTGTAGTTTTCTTCGGAGTGCAGATTAAGTTTTTTCTCCTGAAGAGTCTTATTTGTTTTTTCTTCTTCTTTAAGTTGGGTATTTACTGCTTTAATATCAGACTTGTAGTCGTTTATACGGGCAATTACAGAATAGAATGAAGAACAAACAAGATATACAAGACAAATCGTTATTAAAATTTTAAAAGGTTTAAAATTTTTCTTTTTGTTAGTTTTCATATCAAAAATTCCTTTTAGCCAACGGCTTAATAAAACAGCATACTGCCTTTTTTGTATTATAAACTATTTTTTTTGTCTTGTAAAGATGTTTTTGAAAAAATGGAAATCTTTTTTTCGTGTCCTTTGTCTTTGCGTGTGTGCTTAGCGTCTGACTTTTTTGAGGAAAGGAAAAGTTTTATTTTCTGATAAAAATTTTTAATGGGGGAGAGAATAATTTTTTTGAAAATCGTAACTATACCAGACATTGTTTTTGACGTAAAAAAGAAAAACTTTTCAAAAATAAAGATAAAATATTTACTTAAAATAAGAAAATATAAAAGAGTTCCTAAAAACGCCCCGACAAATATATACCACCGAAGATGCGTGTCTGAAAAGATATTGGCAGAGTAGGTAAATATGAAGAAAGCCAGAGTTAAAAAAATGATATCTTCAAAAGATGTAAGTTTTATCCCCGGTTTCCACACTCGTCTGAGAGCCCTGAAAATGTCAAATAAAACTCCCGTGATAAGTCCCGATACAAACATCGCAATAAAAGAGGCGAAATCACGGGTCGTATTTACAATCATTTCGTCAAACATTATTTAAATAGTTTCCCAAGTATCGTTCCCCCAGATTTCCTCGGCTCTACATATTCAAGTGCGCAGATTCTGCCATTAACGGTAATTTCTCCTGAATCAAGGTTGAGTTTTGAAAGGGTCATTGCGTCGCCCCGTATTATTAAAATTCCTTTTGATGTGTGCAGTATCACTTCGCTTTCGTTGTAACTTTCAGCGTTTTCAACTCCTGAAATGCTGACTTTTGCCCTGTTCTCCATAATGATATTATGGGGAAGGTCAGCCCTTACTTGTCTAATCTGTTTTTTGTCGTCCATAAAAAACACCTCCGTATACTATTTCTTTAAAATAGTATGCAGAGGTATGATGATTAATGATTAAATTTATAAAACTTTGTACATCAGCGACGCATCGTCTTTTGTAACGTGCTCTTTTATAGAGAGTACTTCAACCTTCATAACTTTCTGCCCGAATGTTATTTCAAGCACATCTCCCTCTTTTACTGCAGTGCCCGGCTTTGCAACTTTCCCGTTTACGCTTACCTTTCCCTGCTCACACGCTTCACACGCTACTGTTCGCCTTTTTATAATACGTGATACTTTAAGATATTTGTCTATTCTCATAAGTGTCTCCTATCTTATAATTTTAAGTTTCCTGAAAGTTTTTATAAGTGTTTCGCTCTTGGGGAAAAGAGCCAGGTCGTCTTCGTTTATTCCTTTTATTATAGCAAGAACAATAAGATATACTATCATACCAAAGACAATAGGAATAAGCGCAGAAGCGATTCTTGAAAAGTTTTCAAAAAGCGGATTTACAAGGATTATCGCTGCCGCCATTACAATAGATGCAAAAAGCGGTTTGAAGAAAATTTCAACTGCGCCAAGGCGTATATTAAGACGCTTTTTCATATCAATGAGGTTGAGCGCCAGAATTACCACATAGCAGAGAGTTGTGCCTATAGGGGCGCCTTTTATGTTGAAATCGGGATTTGCAACGAGGATATAGTTTACAACTATCTTGATGACTCCGCCGATGAGCATATTTTTTACAGGCACCAAAACATTTCCCGTTGCCTGAAGTATTGCGTTTGTAACAAGCACGAGCGATACAAAAACAATTGCAAGAGATAAAATTTCTAAAGTTTCAGATGCGTGAGTCTCTCCGTAAACAAGATTTAAAATAGGTTTAGATAAAATGCTCATTCCCACAGCACACGGAAGAGAGAAAAGGGTTGTGATTTTAAGACTTTTACTGCTCTGGGAAGATGCAATTTGATAATCTTTTTTTGCAAAAGCCGAAGCAATAGCAGGAACTATGCTTACAGTTATTGCATTTATAAGAGTCGGAGGGAGATTAAAAAGCGGAAAGGCATAGCCTGAATATGAGCCCCATAATATATTTGCCTCGCTCTGTGAAAATCCTCCTGCCTGAAGACGCCGCATAATCATCGCCATATCAATAAGGCTTGTAAGTGAAAATACCGATGCACCTATTGTTATGGGGACTGCGATTTTTATAAGTTTTTTAAGGTATGCTCCGTCAGGGAGAACAGGGTTGACAGATGAAGAAGATATGTCAGATTTTTTCTTTTTGCCAAATATGAAGAGAAGAATTAAAAATCCAAAAAAAGAACCGCAAGAAACTCCGAAAACTGCACCTGCTGAAGCAAATTCCATACTTTTTGCCGAGAGTATGTATGCAAGGACAAAGCCGACAACAAGTTTTCCAAGTGCCTCTACGACCTCGGAAATTGCTGTCGGGACCATATTCTGATGCCCCTGAAAATATCCTCTGTAAGCACTCATAAGAGAAACAAAGAGCATACTCGGTGCTATTGCCCTTATTC